>NZ_BBWM01000010.1:0-110583 GCF_001463805.1 Aureimonas sp. D3
CCCTCTCGCAGGAGCCCGCGCCTTGAGCGAGACCCCGACGTCGACACAAGCCCCCGCCACGCCACTGTCGCCGGCCGCGCTGCATCTCGCCCTGGAGCGCATCTGGCACACGCCGCCCGGCTGGGGCCGGCTGTCGGCCGTCAATCACACGGTGATCGGCCGCCGCTTCATCATCGCGGCCTTCACCTTCTTCGCCATCGGCGGCGTGCTCGCCATGCTGATCCGCGCGCAGCTCGCCACCGCCCATAGCGGCTTCGTCGGCCCCGAACTCTACAGCCAGATCTTCACCATGCATGGCACGGTGATGATGTTCCTCTTCGCCATCCCGATGTTCGAGGGCGTGGCCATGTATTTTCTGCCCAAGATGCTGGGCGCACGGGACCTGGCCTTTCCCCGCCTCTCGGCCTTCGGTTTCTGGTGCTATGTCTTCGGCGGCTCGATCCTGATCCTCGCCATGCTGGCGGGCTATGCGCCCAATTCCGGCTGGTTCATGTACACGCCGCTCTCGTCCGGCACCTACTCCCCGGGCATCAATGCCGATGTCTGGCTGCTTGGCATCACCTTCGTCGAGATTTCGGCCATGGGCGCGGCGATCGAGCTGACCGTCTCGATCCTGAAGCTGCGCGCGCCGGGCATGAGGCTGGCGCGCATGCCGCTCTTTGCCTGGTACATTCTCGTCACCGCCGGCATGATGCTGGTGGGCTTCCCGCCGCTGATCCTCGGCTCGATCCTGCTGGAGGCCGAGCGGGCCTTCGACCTGCCCTTCTTCGACCCGACACGCGGGGGCGACGCGCTTCTCTGGCAGCATCTGTTCTGGCTCTTCGGCCACCCGGAAGTCTACATCATCTTTCTGCCGGCGGCGGGCGTCATCTCGACCATTCTGCCGGTTCTCGTCGGGCGGGCGATCCTCGGCTATTCCTGGATCGTGGTGGCGGTGACGGCCATGGGCTTCCTGTCCTTCGGCCTCTGGGTCCACCACATGTTCACGGTGGGCATTCCGCATCTGGCGCAGGGCTTCTTCTCCGCCGCGAGCGTCCTCGTCGCGGTGCCGACCGGCATTCAGATCTTCCTCTGGATCGGCACGATGATGGCCGGCCGGCCGAAACTCACCGTGCCGATGCTATACCTTCTCGGCTTCTTCTTCGTCTTCGTCTGCGGCGGGCTGACCGGCGTCATGCTCGCCATCGTGCCCTTCGACTGGCAGGTGCACGACACGCAATTCGTCGTCGCCCATATGCATTACGTGCTGGTTGGCGGCTTCATCTTCCCCATGCTCGCCGCCGCCTATTACTGGCTGCCGCATTTCACCGGGCGCGAGCCGGTCTACAAGGTCGGCATCGTCGCCTTCTGGCTGATCTTCCTCGGTTTCAACGCGACCTTCCTGATCATGCACCTGACCGGGCTCTACGGGATGCCCCGGCGCTATTACACTTACGACACCGGCTATGGCTGGGACCTGCCCAATCTCGTCTCCTCCATGGGCGGCTTCGTCATGACCATGGGCTTCGCGCTCTTCGCGGTGGACATGCTGTTCCAGTTCCGCCTCGGCCGCGTCGCCCCGCGCAATCCCTGGCGCGCCGGCACACTGGAATGGGCGACCGCGACGCCCCCGCCCTCATACGCCTTCGCCGCCCTGCCCGAAGTCGCCTCGCGCGATCCCTTGCACGATGCGCCCGATCTCGGGCGGGAGCTAGCGGCCGGGCAAGGCTATCTCGCGACCCCGCGCAACGGCTGGCAGGAAACGCTGGTCGTCTCGATGAACTCCGGCAGGCCCGAAGCCATCGCCATCCTGCCGCGGCCGACATTCCTGCCGCTTGCGACGGCGGCGGCGATCGGGCTGTTCGTCCTCTCGCTTCTGTTCAAGCTCTACTGGGCTTCCCTCCTTCTACCGCTTCTGGTGCTCGGCCTGTTCCTCGCCTGGACGCCGGCGTCGGGCGCGAAGGCCGATCTCGGTGCCCTGCCCGCCGGGCGCGGCTTGTCGCTGCCAAGCCAAGCGGAAATCGAGCGACCCTTGTCCTGGTGGGCCATGGTCTTCCTGCTTCTGGCCAATGGCACGATCTTCGCCTCGCTCGCCTTCGGCACGCTGTTTCTCTGGCTGGTCGCGCCGGGCTGGCCTCCCGCTGGCGGCTTCGACGCGCCTCTTGTCCGGCTCGCCTTGATCGCTCTCGCCGCGCTGGGCGCCAGCGCCGCCAGCCGGCTGGCGCTGCGCCCGCTCCCGCGCACCGGAGCGCCCTCCCTCTCGCTTCTGGCGCTGGCGCTCGCAGCCCAGGCCATCACAGCCGGGCTGGCGCTGGCGACCATCGCGCAAAGCCTGCCCGCGCCGACGAGCCACGCGGCCTATGCCAGCGTCTCCGCGCTTCTCGTCTATGTCGCGCTTCATGCCGGGCTGGGCATGGTCTTCGCCGGCTTCGGGTTCTGGCGCGTCAAAGCCGGCTATGTCTCGGCCCGGCGCAGCGGGGACCTTCGCATCGGCGCGCTCTGGCACGACTATACGGCGGCGACCACGCTTCTGGCCTGTCTGCTCATCGCGGCGCTGGCCTTCCTCCTGCCGCTGCGGGAGGCCGCGCTGTGAAGCTGGGCCTGCGGCTTCCCTCGCTGATTCTGCTGATCGCGGGCTTCGTGATCTGGAGTTCGGCCTTTGTCGCGCTTTATGGCGCGCTGTCGGTCGGCTGCGCCTTTGGATGGGACACTGCTTCTCTAGGTCCGGTCAGCGCCCTTCGGGCAGTTCTCATCGCGCTCTGGCTCGCGCATCTCGCAGCGCTCGGCGCGCTCTGGTGGCTGTGCCGAATGCGAGCGCAGAAAGCGGGGGAGACCGACGCTTTTCTCGGCTGGGCCGCGCTTCATGCCACTTGGGCCGGCGTGGTGGTGACGATCATCAATTACGGGCCGATCCTCGGCCTGACGCTCTGCCTCTGATTCCAGCGCCTGAAACGAAAACGGCGGCCTGAAGGCCGCCGCTCGACACGTGATGAAGACGTCGCGCTTACTGCGCGGCGACGGCCGCCGGGCCGCCTTCGAGGCGCTTGCCGACGATGCTGCGCAGCTCGCGCAGATCCTTGGCGAAGGAGCGGATGCCCTCAGCGAGCTTTTCGGTCGCCATAGCGTCCTCGTTCAGCGCCCAACGGAAGGTGCGCTCGTCCATCGTGATCGGATCGACCTTGTTGAACGTCTCGGGCGAAAGCTTGCGCTCCAGCGTGCCCTGGTCATTCGCGAGTTCCTTGAGAAGCGCCGGCGAGATGGTCAGGCGATCGCAGCCCGCCAGAGCCTCGATCTCGCCCACATTGCGGAACGAAGCGCCCATGACGACGGTCTTGATGCCGTTGGACTTGTAGTAGTCGTAGATCGAGCGGACCGACAGGACGCCCGGATCTTCCTCAGGCCCGTAGGTCTTGCCGGTGGACTTGGCGTACCAGTCCATGATGCGGCCGACGAAGGGCGAGATCAGGAAGACGCCGGCATCGGCGCAGGCAATGGCCTGGGCCTTCGAGAAGATCAGCGTCAGATTGGTGTCGATGCCTTCCTTCTGAAGGACTTCGGCGGCGCGGATGCCCTCCCAGGTGGCGGCGAGCTTGATCAGGATCTTCTCCCGATCGACGCCGCGCTCCTTGTAGTCGGCGATGATGTGGCGGGCGCGGTTCACCGAGCCTTCCACGTCGAAGGACAGATCGGCGTCCACCTCGGTCGAGACGCGGCCGGGCACGAGTTCGGCCAGCGCGGCGCCGACGGACACCGCGAGGCGATCGGCCACGGCGTTGGCGACGGAGCGGCCGTCGCCGCCCTTGGACTGGCCCCAGCTCAGCGCCTCGGCGAAGGCGTCGTCGAACATGGGCGTGCCGAGCGCCTTCAGAACGATGGTCGGATTGGTCGTGCAGTCCACCGGCCGAAGCTCGCGAACCGCCTCAATGTCGCCCGTGTCGGCGACGACGGTGGTCATCTCACGAAGTTGGTCGAGCTTGGATGCCATCGGATGTTCCATTCGTCGAAGTTGGTGTGAGTCGAAAACGGCGCTGTGTCTCTGATGTGTCGTCCGGGATGCGCAGGCGCAAGGCGGATGACACGAAGTTTCGGCAGAACGCGCCGGATTCTCTGCCAACTTGTTTAGCTCCCAATCCCTTCCACGACAATTCCGCGACGCGCTCGCTCACGTCTTCTCGTGTGGACGGTTCGCACAAACCTTGCCGAAAGGTTGACAGAAGCCGACCCCATCCGCTCTATCTGCAACCGTCAGGGGACCTGTGGCCCGGATGCGACAGTAAAGAGCCGGTATGAGCCGCGCGCTCTTGCCGTCGCGAAACCGCCTCAGTCGGGTTCGAAGCCGGTCGCAGTTCAGACGGGACGTGAATGCACCACGAACGTTACGCCAAACCGGACTTCGGCAATGAGCCGCCGCTGGTCGCCGACCGCCGGCGCAAGCCCGATCGCCGTCAGGTCTCGGCCCGCTGGTTGGCGGGAACGCTGCTGACCGGCATCACCTCCACCGCGCTCATGGGCATCGCCCTCTCGGCCGCCCATGACGGGCACCATATTCTGGTGCGCCCGGCGGTGGTGAGCGTGGCGGCGGCCGCCGTGAGCGATCTCTCGGAAAAGGGCGAGCGCGTCTTCGCGACCCCGATCCCGATCGATCGCAATCGCTCCACCATCGAGGTTCCGACCCTGATCCGCGACGGCAAGCGCGAAGTGCTGCGCACCATGCCCTTCGCCTATGCCTCCATGCTTCTGGGCGCGCGCCATCCCACCACCGGCTCCTATCCTGCCTTCGACGCGATGAAGGTACTGGCCGACGACGACGAGCCCGACACCGCCCCGCCCCCCGAGACGGGCCAGATCTACGAGGCCAAGGTCGAGGCGGACGTGGACGTCTCCATGCAGGCCTTCGACTTCGCCGCCCCGGCCGACAAGTTCGCCGATATCGGCACCAAGGAAGCCGAGCTTCTGGTGCGCGCCGCCGCGCCCAAGCGCAATGCCGCCCCGGTGCAGGTCGCGGCCATCCAGCCCTTCGACGCCAGCCGCTTTGGCGGCGGCATGTCGGATGCCGACGAATATGTGCCAGGCTCGGCCTTCCGCGTCATTCGCGAAAACGTCTCGGTCTCGGCCTCGGAGGGCGCGGGCGAGCGCTCGGCGCGCTATTTCGAGGAAATCGTCCCCTTCCGCGAGGAGCGCTCCATCCAGGACGCGCTGGACGACAGCGGCCACGAAGAGGCGGACGAAGCCGCCGCCAGCCTCGGGCAATTGCTTGGTCGCAACGCGCTGGATGCCGGCGAGGTGCTGCGCCTCGGGCTGGAGCCCGATGGTGACGGCTCGCGCATTGTGCGCCTGTCGGCCTATCGCGGCACGAAACATCTGGCGACCGTCGGGCTGGACGATCATGGCGCGTTCCGCCAGGCGCCCGAGCCGGCGCTCAGCCGATCGGTGGCCGAGGCCTTCGACGAGAACGCCACCGAAGCGCCGCTGCGCCAGAACATGCCGACCGTCTATGACGGCATCTATCAGGCCGGTCTCGCCTATGGGCTCGACAACCGGCTCTGCCAGAAGCTGATCCGCATTCTGGCCGCCGATGTGGATTATCAGGCGCGGCTCGAACGCGACGACAGGCTGACGATTCTCTATTCGCTAGAAGAGGGCAAGCAGACCGCGACGGCCGACTCTCAGATCCTCTATGTCGAGGCCAAGTTCGGCGGCGACACCAAGCGCTTCTATCGCTTCTTCACGCCCGACGACGGGCAGGCCGACTACTACGACGAGGACGGCCGCTCCTCGAAACAGTTCCTGCTCCGCAATCCCGTCCCGAACGGGCGCTTCACCTCCCCCTTCGGCTCGCGCCGGCATCCCATTCTCGGTTATTCGCGCATGCACTGGGGCGTCGACTGGGCCGCGCCGCGCGGCACGCCCATTCTGGCGTCGGGCTCAGGGACAGTGGTGCGCGCCGGCTGGTCCACCGGCAACGGCCAGCAGACCGTGATCAAGCACGCCAATGGCTACGAGACCTCCTATTCGCACCAGAGTCAGATCGCCAAGGGCGTGGTCGCCGGGGCGCGGGTGCGCCAGGGCCAGATCATTGGCTATGTCGGCTCCACCGGTCTCTCCACCGGCAACCATCTCCACTACGAAGTGAGCGTCAACGGAACGCGCGTCGATCCTATGCGCATTCGCCTGCCCAATGGGCGGCAATTGTCGGGCGAGCAGCTGGAGGCCTTCACCAAGGAGCGCCAGCGCATCGAGAACATTCTGAAGGACAGCGCGGCCGAAATGCACGTCGCCGGCCGCTGACGAGCCTATCATCGGCGCATGAAAAAAGGGCGGAGCCGCAAGGCTCCGCCCTTTCTCGTTTGAGGCGATCCGCCGCTTATTCCTGCGGCTTGATCGAGGATTGCGAGCGCCAGAGGTCGATGCCGCCCTCGGTCGCGTGACGGTCGATCTCGGACAGCTCTTCGCCCGAGAAGCTCGTGTTGGCGAGCGCGTCGAGCGAGGAATCGAGCTGCTGCACCGTGCGCGCGCCGATCAGAGCCGAGGTCACGCGCTCGTTGCGCAGGACCCAGGCGATCGCCATCTGCGCCAGCGACTGGCCGCGCCGCTCGGCGATGGCATGCAGCGCGCGGATGCGGCCGATATTCTCTTCCGTCACGAGGCCGGTGGAGAAGGAGCCTTCCTTGGCGGCGCGCGAATCCTGCGGCACGCCGTTCATATATTTGTTGGTCAGCAAGCCCTGCGCCAGCGGCGAGAAGGCGATGCAGCCGACGCCGAGTTCCGTCAGCGTGTCGAGCAGCCCATCCTCGGTCCAGCGGTTGAGCATGGAATAGGAGGGCTGATGGATCAGCAACGGCGTGCCCATCTCCTTCAGGATGGCATGGGCACGGCGCGTCAGCTCCGGCGAATAGGAGGACACGCCGACATAAAGCGCCTTGCCCGAGCGCACGATCTGGTCGAGTGCGCCCATCGTCTCTTCGAGCGGGGTCTTGGGGTCGGGACGGTGGTGATAGAAGATATCGACATAGTCGAGCCCCATCCGCTTGAGGCTTTGGTCGAGGCTGGCGATCAGATATTTGCGCGAGCCGAAATTGCCGTAAGGGCCGGGCCACATGTCCCAGCCGGCCTTGGACGAGATGATGAGTTCGTCGCGATAGGGCCGGAAGTCCTGCTCCATCCAGCGGCCGAAATTCTCTTCCGCCGAGCCGTAGGGCGGGCCGTAATTGTTGGCGAGGTCGAAATGCGTCACGCCCCGGTCGAAGGCGCGGCGCAGGATGGCGCGGCCCGTCTCGTAGACATCCGTCCCACCGAAATTCTGCCAGAGGCCGAGCGAGACGGCCGGCAGATCGATCCCCGACCGGCCGCAGCGCCGGTAGCTCATCGCGCCGTAGCGCTTCTCGTCCGCGATATAGGTCATGACTGGCTTCCTTCCCTTGGGCTCGCCGCGCTCCGCCCAAAGGCTGATTCGAGCGCCGAGCCCCGCGCGGGACTATAAGGGCGAGGAAGATTCTGGAAAGCCGGCGCACGCGGCGTTCGTTGCGCCGGCTGCCGATCCTTCTGCCCTCAGATCCTATCGGCAGTAGGTCGAATCGTGCGACCGCGCGGCGATGTCGAGATGAAGATGCGTGCCGTGATCATTGTCCGTTCCCGGTCCCAGCACCGTGCGGAACGGGCCGCAGGCGGCGCGGCGAATCTTCGCGGCGAAGCGATCCTCCGCCGTACCGGGCTCGGTCGCCTCCACCGGCACGCTCTTGCCGTTGCCGAGTTCGAAGGTGGCGATATCGATGGCGCTGCCGCGCGAATGTTCCGAGATGCGGGACTCGCTCGCCCGCGCCCGGCAGCTATAGGTCGAGGCGTGGCCCAGCGCCGTCACCTTGGCCCCGTCGAACTCTTCCTTCGCGGCCGGCACGACGCCCTCGCTCACCCAGATATCAAGCGCGAGCGCCGTGCGGCACAGAAAGGTCGTGCCCGGCGAGACTTTGACACCCGACGAGAGCTTCGTCAGCGAAACCGGACGCAGGACGCCGCATTCGCCCTCGGCGATCGTCTCGCCCACGGTGAACTCGGCGCCGCGCGCCTTCAACTCCTTCTCGCAGGCGACGGCATCCTCGACGGCGGCGGCGGCCTCCACGGTCTGCGCCGGCGTCACCGCCATCTCGGGAACGGCGGGCGCACCGGGCTCGGGCTCGGTGCGCGCCCTGTCCGGCGGCACATAGGCCGGCTGAGGCTGCGGCTCCGCGGCGGGTGCCTCCTTTCCGGGGTCAGCGGGCTTGTCGGCACCCGGCGCGGGCTTTGCGCTCTCGGCGGGAGTCTGCGTCTTTTCACCGGGCTCGGCGGGCTTGGCTTTTTCGGAGGGCGGCGCGTTGGGTCTGATCTCCGGCACAGGCGCTTGTGGCGCGGGCGTCTCGGAACCCGTCGGAGCCGTATCGGCCGGCGCGGGTTCGGGTCTGGCTTCCGGGATAGGCACGGTGGCTGGGTTCGGCTCGGCGGGAGCCGCTGCATCGCCGCGCGGGTCGCCCGTCGCAGCGCTCCCTAAGTTCACCGTTGCCGGCGTGCCCGCCCGAGCCGGGGCAGCCGATGGAACGGGCGGCTTTTCCTGTGCCCGAGCCGCCGGCGCAGCACCCAGCATCGAACCCGCCGCCAACGCCAGAGCCAGCCCGCGAAGAGTCCGCACGAAGGCCCATCCGCGCGCCTCGGCCCGCATGATCGTCAGTCCCATGGAATCCCCCTCCACCTCGCGCCTCCAACGAGCGTGGCCACGCCGGGGTTCCAGCGAAAGGAGGGTTCGCGCAATCCCGCAAACGAAAAAGCCCCGCCTGTTCGGGCGGGGCTTCGGATCGTCTTCGAGGCCTTGCGGTCAGTCGATGAACTCGACCACCGTTCCGGGCTTCACCATCTTGGCGAGTTCCGTCGCGTCCCAGTTCGTCAGTCGCACGCAGCCATGGCTATTGGTCTTGCCGATCTTGGAGGGCTCGGGCGTGCCGTGAATGCCGTAGGTCGGCTTCGACAGGGCGATCCAGATCGTGCCGACCGGGCCGTTGGGGCCGGGGGGAATGGTCAGGATCTTGTCGTTGTTGCCCTGCTTGAAGTTGATCTTCGGATTGTAGGTGTAGTTCGGATTGAAGGCGATGCGCTTGACCTCCACCGTGCCCGAAGGCGAAGGCGTCGAGGTCGAGCCGATCGAGGAGGGATAGGCGGCGACGAGATGGCCGCTCGCGTCATAGGCGCGGACCTGCTCGCGGCCCTTGTCGGCGATGATGCGCGTGACCTCGCCCGTCACGCCGGGACCCACGGCCATGACCTTGATGATCGTGCCCGGCCGATTGAAGTCCGCTCCGGGATTGATCTCCTTCAGATAATCCTCGTCCATGTGGAAACGCTCGCCCAGCATTTCCGTGACCCGCGTATAGGACATGGCCGGCAACGCGGCCTTGTGGGCGTAGTCCTCGGGGATCGAGGCCAGATAGGGTCCGGCCACGTCCTCGTTGGTGATCGTATAGGAGGTGACGGCCGGGCCGCCCGTCTCCATCAGCTCTTCCATCAAGGCGCGCGCGTCGGTCGCGTCGATCGTGCGGCCGGTCTTCTCGGTATAGGCGGCGACGGCCTTGTCCACGTTGGAGCCGAGGCGACCGTCGATCACGCCCGGCGAAATGCCGGCGCGGCTCAGCAGAACCTGAAGCGCGGCGATCTCGGCCTTGGCGTTCTTGCCCTTGGGGCCGACCACCTTGGGCGCGGGATGGCGCTCGATCATGGTGGAGCCCTCGTGCCCGAGGCTGGAGCCGGGTGGCACGTTGCCGTAGCCGCTACCATCGGGCGCGAGAGAGCCGTTTATGGATTGGTCCGGCGGCGCGTAGCCATCCGTGCCCGGCGCGGGCAGCGGCGCGAACTCGACCGGGCCATCGTTCCAGCCATTGTTCCCGCCCCGCGCATAAGGATCTTCGGCGCGGGCATATTCGTTGCCATTGCCGGCATAGGGATCGGCCTGGGGGCCGTTGCCGCGCGGCACCTGATATTCGACGCCCGGCGGGGCGCGGTCGCGGCGGCGCTCCACGCTGCGGGGGCGCTCCACCGCGATGACGCGGCCGTAGGAATCCACGGTGACGATATTGCCGTTCTCGTCCACGAAGCTTTCGGTGCCGGGCCCGTAATCCTCGTATTGAGCGCCATAGCCTTGCTGCGCGTTGGCCGGAGCATGGGACGCGCACAGGCCCGCCAGCGCCAGAGCGGCCGCGACCCAGAGTCTCGTCTTCACCATATCTCGCGTCCTTTCCCGACCGACGGCGTATGCTGCGCAACGCGTCCGAGAGCAGATAGGGCGTCAGACTGGCGCGAAGATGGTTAACAAGTTGTGAACGAAACAAGACGGCGGCTGGGCGATTTCCCGTGCCGCCGCGTTCTGATCTCACCCTGCACGGCCGTTCTTTGCCTGCCCCGCCTCCTGCTCGGCGGCGCGGCTTCGCCGCAGGATCTCGGCGACGAAGTTGCGAGACAGGGTGTGATAGAGCGGTTCGCCGGAAATGAGGCGGGCCGTGCCGAAACCGATCATGGAGGCCACCAGAAGTGGCATGACGTTGTCGCGCGTCGCCGTCATTTCCAGAATGATGACGAAGGCCGTCATGGGTGCCTGCACCACGCCGGCGAAATAACCGGCCATGCCGAGCGTCGCCGCCAGCCCCATGCTGCTGGTTCCAACCAACAGGCCGAGCGAAGCGCCGAGCCCGGCTCCAACCGACAGCGAGGGCGCGAAGAGGCCGCCCGGAATGCTGGAGGCCATGGACAGGAGCGTCGCGAGAAACTTCCACACGAAGTAGAACGGATCGGCGCCCTGCCCTTCGATCGCGCCACGTGCGATCTCGTAGCCCGTGCCATAGGTCGTGCCGCCCGACAGCAAGCCGACCAGAGCGACGCCGAGGCCGCAGGCGCCCGCCACCGCCACCAGACGCCACAGCTGCCCACGCGCCCAAAGGCGGAAACGCCGCATGATGCCGAGCGCCGCCTTGCTGAACAGCGCTCCGAACGCGCCGCCCACCACGCCGCACAGCAGCACCAGGAACCAGTCGCGCGCATCGTGCACGAGGCCGGTGAACTCGCCGAAATAGGAATAGTCGCCGGTGAGAGCCAGCGAGGCGAGGCCCGCGAGTATGACAGCCGACATGACCAGCGCATTGGTGCGCGCCTCGTAGCCACGGCCCATTTCCTCGATGGCGAAGACGACGCCCGCCAGCGGCGTGTTGAAGGCGGCGGCGATGCCGGCGGCCGAGCCCGCGAGGATCAAGCCGCGCGCATGGGCCATGCCGCCGATGCGGCCGGCGGCCAGCATGATGGCCGCCCCGACCTGAACCGTCGGCCCTTCGCGCCCGACCGATCCGCCGACGAACAGCGCGAAGATGGTCAAGAGGATCTTACCGACCGCGCCCTTCAGCGACAGCAAAAGGCCGCGCTCGTCGTCCCGCTCCATGTGGCGCGCGGCGATGGCCTGGGGAATGCCGCTGCCTTGCGTGAAGGGAAAGAAGCGAGTGGCCAAATAGGCCGAGAGCGCGAAGCCGAGCGGCGGCAGCAGCGCGCGCAGCATGAGCCCCCATCCTCCCGGCGCGCCCGCCAGGGCCGAGAAGGCGCGCTGCGCTTCGTCGGACGCTTTGGCGAAGACGACGCTGACGAGGCCGATGGCGATCGCACCGGCCCAGAAGATCAGGCGGGGGCGCCAGACCCGCCTCGACAACCAGACCGCGCGCGAACGGCGCAGGGTGCGAAGGTGGCGAAGACGACGGGCCGTGCGGGCGTTCGAGGACATCGGCGGCTCTGATCTGGCGGGGCTGCAAGCGCGGAACGCGCGTCCCGCAAGTGCCCCGTCACGTCGCGCGGGATGAAACCGGCGTCAACCCTTCGTGATCGCCCGTCCCATCACATTCGGTCTCGAACGCCGTTTTCTATTCCGTTCGTCACCCGGTCAGATGATCGCGAGTGGCATCTTGCGCTCGGGCGGCGGAAACGCCTCGTCCAGAAGCGCCCAGTCTTCCGCGTCGAGCCGGATGTCGGCGGCCTCGGCATTCTCGCGCACATGCTCCAGCGAACTGGCCTTCGGAATCGCAATCGTGCCGGGGCGGCGCAGCGTGAAGGCCAGCGCGATCTGGGCCGGGGTCTTGTCGTGCCGGTCGGCCACTTCCAGAAGTTCGGGCCGGCGCAGGAGCGAGCCGCCCTGCCCGATCGGTGAATAGGCCATGGTCGCGACGATCCGCTCTTCCAGCCAGGGCAGAAGGTCGAACTCCGTGCCGCGATGGTCGAGATTGAGCAGAATCTGGTTCACGGCGCAGCGATCTCCACCCTCCACGTCCATCAGCTCGTCCATGTCGGACACGTCGAAATTCGATACCCCCCAGCGCAGGATCTTGCCGGCGTCGATGAGGTCCTCCATCGCCGCGACGGTGTCGCCCAGCGGAAAACGGCCGCGCCAATGCAGGAGATAAAGATCGAGCCGGTCGGTGCCGAGCCGCTCCAGGCTCGCCTCGCAGGCCGCGATCGTTCCGCGTCGCGAGGCATGGCTCGGCGCAACCTTGGACACGAGAAACACCTCGTCGCGCCGCCCGGCGATGGCTTCGCCGACCAGTTCCTCCGACGCGCCGTCGCCGTAGATTTCGGCCGTGTCGATCAAAGTCATGCCAAGATCGAGCCCAAGCCGAAGAGCGGCCAGCTCGTCATTCAGCCGCGCGCTCGTCTCGCCCATCATCCACGTGCCTTGCCCGAGCGCCGGGACGCTCGTTCCGTCGGCCAGTTCCACCACTCTCATATCCTGGGTCCTTTCGCGGGAATGCCGTCGGCCCTCCACCTAACGCCCATGCCCGCCAACGGGAACACGCGACCCGTCCGGGCGTTGATAGAAAATGTTCAATTCAGGGAGTGGCCAAGATGTCTTCGACAATGGGAACCGGACCGATCTCCGAGTTACAGGTCGGGGCCGACAACATCGAGGCGAGCCGGGTCAACGGAACGCGCGTCTACAACACGGATGGCGACAATCTCGGTCATATCTATGACGTCGTGATCGGCAAGCGGGACGGGCGCGTGAAATACGCGATCATGTCCTTCGGCGGGTTCCTCGGCATTGGCGAGGACTACCATCCGATCCCTTGGGACGTTCTGAAATATGACGAGCGTCAGGGCGGCTATGTGGTCGGCATCACGATCGACCAGCTGAAGAACGCTCCCCGATACGCCTCCGACACCTCGCCGGATTGGGTCGATCCCGCCTATGGCAAGCGTATCGACGATTATTACGGCGTGTCCTACTGACGTCCACGACATTCCAAACTGAAAGGGGCGGCTCACCGAGCCGCCCCTTTTTTGATATTACGGCGCAGATCAGGCTGCGACGAGATCGCCGCTAGCCGCCGATTTGGAGCCGACGACGTAGAAGTTCAGGCGGTCGGTGCCGCCCGAAATCTTCACACGGTCCTCGTCCTTCACCTGCCCCATCAAGATGCGCTCTGCGAGCGGATCCTGCACCTCGCGCTGGATGACGCGCTTCAGAGGACGCGCGCCATAGGCGGGGTCGTAGCCGCGCTCGGCCAGCCAGTCGCGCGCGCTGTCGTCCAGTTCGAGCACGATCTTGCGCTCTTCCAGAAGCTTCTCCAGCCGCTTCATCTGGATGTCCACGATCGCGCCCATGTCCGCCCGCTTCAGGCGGTGGAACAGGACGATTTCGTCGACGCGGTTCAGGAATTCCGGGCGGAAGGCCGTGCGCACCACGTCCATCACCTGACCCCGAACGGCGTCCACCTCCTCGTCGTCGCGAAGGGCGACGAGATATTCGGAGCCGAGATTCGAGGTCATGACGATCAACGTGTTGCGGAAGTCCACCGTGCGCCCCTGCCCGTCGGTCAGACGCCCGTCGTCCAGCACCTGCAGCAGGATGTTGAAGACATCCGGGTGCGCCTTTTCGATCTCGTCGAACAGGATCACCTGATAGGGCCGCCGCCGGACGGCTTCGGTCAGGACGCCGCCTTCCTCGTAGCCGACATAGCCCGGAGGCGCGCCGATCAGCCGGGCCACGGAGTGCTTCTCCATGAATTCCGACATGTCGATGCGCACCATCGCCGTGTCCTCGTCGAAGAGGAACGTGGCGAGCGCCTTGGTCAGCTCCGTCTTGCCAACGCCCGTGGGGCCGAGGAACATGAACGAGCCGATCGGGCGGTTGGGGTCCTGCAGGCCGGCACGCGCCCGGCGCACGGCCTTGGACACGGCCTGCACGGCCTCGCCCTGCCCCACAACGCGCTTGGCGATCGAATCCTCCATGGAGAGAAGCTTCTCGCGCTCGCCCTGCATCATCCGGTCCACCGGAATGCCGGTCCAGCGGGAGACGACCTGGCCGATATGGTCGGCCGTCACCGTCTCCTCGACCATCGAGACCTTGCCGTCGGCCGCTTCCGCCTCCGTCAGCTCACGCTCCAGCTGTGGGATCTCGCCATAGGCGAGTTCACCCGCGCGCTGATACTCGCCCTTGCGCTGCGCGATGGCGAGTTCGTTGCGCGCCTCGTCCAGACGCTTCTTGAGGTCGGCCGCAAGCCCGAGCTTGGACTTCTCGGCCTGCCACGAGGTCGTGAGCCGATCGGACTCCTCCTCCAGATTGGCCAGTTCCGCTTCGAGCCGCTCCAGCCGCGAACGCGAGCCGTCGTCATGCTCTCGTCTGAGCGCCTCGCGCTCGATCTTGAGCTGCACGACGCGCCGGTCGATTTCGTCCAGCGCTTCCGGCTTGGAATCGACGGCCATGCGCAGGCGCGCCGCGCCCTCGTCCACGAGGTCGATCGCCTTGTCCGGCAGGAAGCGGTCGGTGATGTAGCGGTTCGAGAGTTGCGCGGCGGCCACCAGAGCCGAGTCCGAGATGCGCACCTTGTGGTGCTGCTCGTACTTCTCCTTCAAGCCGCGCAGGATCGAGATCGTGTCCTCCACCGTCGGCTCGGACACGAAGACGGGCTGGAAACGGCGGGCGAGCGCCGGGTCCTTCTCGACATGCTTGCGATATTCATCGAGCGTCGTGGCGCCGACGCAGTGCAGCTCGCCGCGCGCCAGCGCTGGCTTCAGGAGGTTGGACGCGTCCATCGCGCCATCCGCCTTGCCTGCGCCAACCAGCGTGTGCATCTCGTCGATGAAGAGGATGATGCCCCCTTCGGCCGCCGTCACTTCGGAGAGAACCGCCTTCAGCCGCTCCTCGAACTCGCCGCGATATTTCGCACCGGCGATCAGCGCCCCCATGTCGAGCGCCATCAGCTGCTTGTCGCGCAAGCTTTCGGGCACGTCGCCATTGACGAGGCGCAGCGCCAGACCTTCGGCGATGGCCGTCTTGCCGACGCCGGGCTCGCCGATCAGAACCGGATTGTTCTTGGTGCGGCGGGACAGAACCTGGATCGTGCGGCGGATTTCGTCGTCGCGCCCGATCACCGGGTCGAGACGGCCCTCGCGCGCATCTTTGGTGAGATCGCGGGCATATTTCTTGAGCGCGTCATAGCCCTGCTCGGCGGAGGCCGAGTCGGCCGTGCGGCCCTTGCGCAGCTCGTTGATCGCGGCGTTCAACGCCTGCGGATTGACGCCGGCCTTGGACAGGATGTCGGCCGTCTTGGCGCTTTTTTCCATGGCGAGGGCCAGAAGCAGGCGCTCGACCGTCACGAAACTGTCGCCGGCCTTCTTGGCGATTTCCTCGGCGGTCGCGAAGACCTTGGCGGTCGGCGCAGCGAGATAGATCTGCCCGTTGCCGCCCGAGACGCGCGGTAGCGCATCCAGCGCAGCGTCCACGCCGAGGCGCACATCCTTCGACCGGCCGCCCGCGCGATCGATCAGGCCCGAGGCCAGACCTTCGTTGTCGTCCACCAGCACCTTCAACAGATGCTCCGGCAAAAACTGCTGATGGTCACGCGAGAGAGCCATGGTCTGCGCGGCCTGCATGAAGCCGCGAACCCGCTCGGTATAGCGTTCCATATCCATTCGTTTCGTCTCCTTATCAGCTCTCCACCCGCTCGGCGGCATGGAGCCCGTATCCTGGGAGTCGGCTGCCATCCGGCCAGCCGCTGATAGAGCATATGGTGGCGTTTCAGCCCGATCAAAGAGGGCATCGGCCCCGCCCAAGGCCTCCCTCCCATCTTTTTTCACAGCGCTGTGAAGGGATCCAAAACGCGAAAAGGCCCGGCGGATGAGCCGGGCCTTTCGATGCGGATAGAGACGTGCGGTCAGTCGTGCGAGGCGAGTTCCAGATCGGATGCGCCACCCTCGCCTTCGCCGCGTTCGCCCTTTTTCTTGCGCGGGCGGCCGGGCTTGCGCTTGGCGGCCGCATCGGCAGCCTCGGCCTCCGATGAAGCGACCGGAGCGGCGGCAGCGCGCGGACGGCGCTTGGGCTCTTCTGTGCTGGCGGGCGCCACTGCGGCCTCACCCTCGCTCGGCGCGGCCTCGCGGCGCGCGCGGGGACGGCGCTTGGGCTCGTCCGCAGCGGCTTCGCTGGCAGGCGACACAGGCTCGGACACCGGAGCCGCAGGGGCGACGGTCGCAGCGGGAGCCGGTGCGGAACTCGTCTCGACCGGCGCGGGCGCGGGCGGGGGAGCCGCGTGGTGGGTCTCGACGCTCTCCGGACGTGGCGCGACGGGAGCCTCGCCCGAAGCCTGCGCTTCGCCGGCCTGCGCCGGGGCACCCTCGAGGCGCTGGTCGTCGCGGCGACGATCGTCGAAGCGGCCGAAGCGCTCTTCGAAGCGGCGCTCGCCGCTGCGATCATTGCGCTCGCCCCGCTCGTTGAAGCGCGGGCGGTCGCCGCGATCGCGACGGTTTTCGCGATTGTCCCGGTTGTCGCGGCGCTGGCCCTCGAAACGCTGCCCTTCGCCCTGCGGCGCGGCGCGGTTCTCCTCGCCTTCCGGCGCGGCGAAAGGCTGCGGCCCGGTGCCGGCCGGGCTCTGCTGTTGGCGGTCGCGGTAGCCATTGTCGTTGCGATCGCGGTTGTACGGGCGGTCGCCACGCTCCCCGC
Organism: Aureimonas sp. D3; assembly: GCF_001463805.1. Lineage (NCBI taxonomy): Bacteria > Pseudomonadati > Pseudomonadota > Alphaproteobacteria > Hyphomicrobiales > Aurantimonadaceae > Aureimonas > Aureimonas sp. D3. The sequence continues at coordinate 16,961 of NZ_BBWM01000010.1, forward strand.
GCTCGCCCCGGAATTCACGGCGCTCGCCGCGATCGTTCCGCTCGCCGCGATTGTCCCGGCTTTGGCCATCCCGGTTCTGGCCGTCGCGGGACTGGTAATCCCGGTTTTGATGCTCGCGGTTCTGCCCGTCGCGGTTCTGACGCTCGCCGCCATGGCCGTTGAAGCCCTGGCCGCCTTGGCGCTCGGCCTGCGGGGCCGCCGGCATCTCGCCACCGGCACCCTCTTCCAGCTCGTCCTCGAACTCGTCGAAGTCGCGCTCGGGTTGCGAAGGCTTGAACTCGCCCATCGCGGCGGCGACGATCCGGCCGTAATGTTCGGCGTGCTGGAGATAGTTCTCGGCCATCACCCGGTCGCCGGACGCGGCGGCGTCGCGCGCCAGCGTCGTGTACTTGTCGGCGATGTGCTGGGCGGTGCCGCGAATCTTGACGTCGGGACCGTTCGACTCAAAGGAGCGGGACAGAGGATTGGGGCCTTTGCGTCCGCCGTTGCCGCTACCGCCGCGCCCGCGCATCCGCTGCTTGTTCTGCTGCTGCTGTCCTGGCCTCATGACCATCCTGTCATCTGGATATCCGGCTCTGCGAGCCGGTTGGGCTCCATATCGCGAAAGCGCGCTCGGCGGCTTCGCTCGGGTCTTCTAGGGAGTGTCTGCCGGGCGAACGGGTGGGTTCGGCCGGCATTCCTCATCTGATGAAGTGTGCGGTCCGTTGCGGCGATCCCCTTCGCCGCTGTGACGGACGGGACGGAGCTTCTTCGAGCGTCCCGCAACCCGGATGGGGGCAATTCCCCTCCGAACGGAGGGGACGTCCCCCTCGGTCATTCCGTCTTTCAGGAACTTGTGTAGTGATCCGCGCGCGATCCCACAAGGGGTTCGCTTGTGTCGCCTCCAAGTTCACGTCAGTTTCCTGCCGATTTCCCCTGTTTTTCCAACGCATCGTCGCCGCAAAACCACAGGGCGCGCGCAATGCCGGACAGGTCTGCGCGGGTTTCGCGCCAGCTCAGGCCTGCTTCGCGCGCCAGCGCCCGCACGTCCCCCTCCTGCCCGATGCCGATTTCAAGGAGCAGATCGCCGCCCGGTTTGAGCTTGGGCGCAGCCGCCGCGCAGAGCGCGCGATAGGCCGTCAAACCGTCCGTGCCCCCATCCAACGCCAGCATCGGGTCGTGCTCGCGCACGCCCGCATCCAGCGTCTCGATGTCGGCGGAGGGAATGTAAGGCGGATTGCTGACGATCGCGGTGAGCGAGCCGGGCGCGAGCGCCGCCAGATAATCGCCCCGCAGCGCCCAGAAGCGCGCGCCGACGCCTGCCCCTTCCGCATTGCGCCGCGCCGTTTCGAGCGCGCCCTCGGAGAGATCCACCGCCACGCAGCGGCTTTGCGGAAACAGCGCCAGAAGCGAGACCGCGATGGCGCCCGTGCCCGTGCCGATATCGGCAAAGACGAACTCGTCCTCACCGCGCGCGCGAAAGGCGCTCGCCGCCAGTTCCACCAGAATTTCCGTGTCGGGGCGAGGCTCCAGCGTTTCGGGCGAAAGCTCGAATTCGTGATCGTAGAAGAACCGCCGCCCCAGAATGCGCCCCACTGGCTCGCCCGCGAGCCGGCGCGCGGCGCGCTCGGCGAGCCGTGCCGCCGCCTCGGCTGCGACTGGTTCCCCCTCGCGCAGGATCAGTCCGGCGCTGTCGAGGCCGAGCGTGTCACAAAGAAGAAGCCGCGCGTCGAGATCGGGCGTTGCCAGCCCCGCCTGCCGGAAGGCCTGCCGGAGGCCGCGATGAAGCGCGCCGAGGCTGCTCTCGCTCATGGCCTTCGTCAGGAGCCCATGGCGGCGAGCCGCGCCGCCTGATCGTCGGCCACCAGCGCGTCCACCAGCTCGTCCATCTCGCCCTCGATCACCCGGTCGAGCTTGTAGAGCGTCAGGTTGATGCGGTGGTCGGTGACGCGCCCCTGCGGGAAATTATAGGTGCGGATGCGCTCGGAGCGGTCGCCCGAGCCGATCTGCGCCTTGCGGTCGGCCGAGCGCTCGGCATCCAGGCGCGAGCGCTCCATGTCGAACAGGCGCGCCCGCAGAACCTGCATGGCTCTGGCGCGGTTCTGGTGCTGCGACTTTTCCGAGGAGGTCACGACGATGCCGGTCGGCAGATGCGTGATGCGCACGGCCGAGTCGGTTGTGTTGACATGCTGCCCGCCCGCGCCTGACGAGCGCATCGTGTCGATGCGGATGTCCTCGGCGCGAATGTCGATATCGACCTCCTCCGCCTCGGGCAGCACGGCGACCGTCGCGGCCGAGGTGTGGATGCGCCCTTGCGACTCGGTGGCCGGCACGCGCTGCACCCGGTGCACGCCGGACTCGAATTTCAGACGCGAGAACACGCCGACGCCCTTCACGGAGGCGACGACTTCGCGGTATCCGCCCGCCTCGCCGTCCGAGGCTTCGAGCACTTCGACCTTCCAGCCGCGACCATCGGCATAGCGCTGGTACATGCGGAAGAGATCGCCCGCGAAGAGCCCGGCCTCCGAGCCGCCCGTGCCGGCGCGGATTTCGAGGATCGCGCCCTTGGCGTCCGCCGCATCCTTGGGCAGGAGCAGAATCAGAAGCTCGGCCGACAGCGTTTCCAGCCGGGTCTCGACCTCGCCGATCTCGCTCGCGGCCAAGTCCCGCATCTCGCGGTCGGAGGCGGGATCGTTCAGCATATCACGTAGATCGGCCAGCTCCTGCTCTGCGGCGCGATAGGTGCGGATGCCCGCGACGACATCTTCCAGGCCGGACCATTCGGTCGCGAGCCGCTTATAGGTCTCATGATCGGGCCCGGAGGCCATTTCGGCCTGCAGCTGGTCCGCCCGCCTCAGGATCTCCGTCATGGTGTTTTCGGGGAGAATGGCCATTCTTTGCCTTCAGTAGGACCGACACGAAAGGGGCCCGGTGTCAGGCCCCTGTCTCGTTCCGGTCCGATTTTCCGTTCAGCAGGGGATGGAGTTCGCGGCCGCGAATTCCTCGAGCAACTGACGGAAGGTCTGTTTCGGATGCTTCTCGGCCAGATGGGCGGTGATCCGCCGGTTCAAGGCCTCGGCGTCCAGTTCCACCAGCATCGCCTTGACCGGGCCGATCGAGGCCGAGGTCATGGAGATGGAGCGGAAGCCGAGGCCGATCAACGCCATGGCCGAGATCGGACGCCCCGCCATTTCGCCGCAGAGCGTGGCCGAGACGGAGTTGCGCTTGGCCGCGTCGAGGATTTCGCGCAGCGCTCGCATGAAGGGCGTCGAGAGATCGTCGAAGCGCCCGGCGATCTGCGCATTGCCCCGGTCCACCGCCGAGAAGAACTGGAACAGGTCGTTCGAGCCGATCGACACGAAGTCCACCAGCTGCATCAGCTCGTCCAGCTGGAACAGAAGCGAGGGCACCTCGATCATGGCGCCGAGCTTCAACCGGCGCGGCATGACATGGCCGAAGCGCGTCAGATGCTTGAACTCGCGGCTGATCAGGTCGCGCGCCTGCCGAAGCTCGTTGAGATCGGTCACCATTGGGAACATCACGCGCAACTCGCGCCCGCCCGCCGCCTTCAACAGGGCGCGAAGCTGGGTGCGCATCAGGCCCGGCCGGTCGAGCGCCAGGCGCAGCGCGCGGTAGCCGAGCGCCGGGTTCTCTTCTGGTGACTGGTGGAGATAGGGCAGAACCTTGTCGCCGCCGATGTCGAGCGTGCGGAAGGTCACGGGCTTGCCGCCGGCCGCGTCTAGCACCGCCGAATAGAGCCGCTCCTGATCGCTGGTCTTGGGCATGGTCGAGGCGATCATGAACTGAAGCTCGGTGCGGAACAGCCCGATGCCGGCCGCGCCCGCCGCTTCCAACTGCGGCAGGTCCACGAGCAGACCCGCGTTCATCATCAGATCGACGTCCTGCCCGTCCTTGGTGCAGGCGGCGACGTCGCGCAGCGCACGGTAGCGCTCCTGCCGCTTGGCGCGGAACTTCACGCGCTCGGCGAAGACATTCTCGATATCGACGGGCGGGCGCAGATGGACGCTGCCCTCCTCACCGTCGACGATGATCGCATCGCCCTTCTCCGACATGGAGACGGCGCCCTTGGCCTGCCCGACCACGGGAATGCCGAGCGCGCGCGCGACGATGACGACATGGCTCGTGGGCGCGCCCTCTTCGAGCACGAGGCCGCGAATCTGATCGCGGCGATAGTCGAGAAGCTCGGCCGCGCCCATGGAGCGGGCGACGATCACCGCATCGCCCGACGCGCCATCGGCGAACATGTCGCCCGAACGGCCCATCAGCTCGCGCAGCAAACGGTTGGCGAGATCGTCGAAATCGTGGAGCCGTTCGCGCAAGTAAGGGTCGGTCATGTGCATCATGCGCGCGCGCATGTCGTTCTGCACTTTTTCGACCGAGGCTTCGGCCGTCAGGCCGTTGCGCACGGCCTCTTCGAGGCGGCGCACCCAGCCGCGATCATGCGCGAACATGCGATAGGCTTCGAGAACGGCGCGATGCTCACCCTCGGCCGCCATGTCGCGGCGCGACAGCATGTCCTCGATGGAGATGCGCAGATTGGACACCGCGCGGTCGAGACGCGAGACCTCGGCCTCGGCGTCCTCATTGAAGAGATTGGTGACAACGACGCGCGGCTCGTGCAGCACGACATGGCCAAGGCCGATACCATCGGCCAGCGCGATGCCGGTAAAGTGGACGGGGCGCGAGAGATCGAGCACCACGCCCGGCCGCGACAGCCCTTCCAGGCTGCCGGCCGCGATCATCTCGGCGACCACCATGGCGACGGTTTCGAGCGCCTCGGTTTCCTCGTCGCGATAAACGCGCTTTTCCTTGTTCTGCACAACGAGCACGCCGAGCGTGCGCCCCGCGCGCAGGATCGGCACGCCGAGGAAGGAGAGGAAAATCTCCTCCCCCGTTTCGGGCAGATAGGTGAAGGCCGGATGCTTCTGCGCGTCCTGAAGGTTCAGGGCGCGGGCTGTCGCCGCGATCGTGCCCACAAGTCCTTCGCCCAGGCGCAGCTGCGCCAGATGCACGGAGCCGGGATTCAGGCCCTCGGTCGCGTAAAGCTCCAGAACACCGTCCGCTCGCAGGACATAAAGCGAGCAGACCTCCGCCACCATATTGGCGGCGATCTGGCGCACGATCTCATCGAGCCGAGCCTGGGGTTCCAGAGGCTCGGCCATGAGTTCCCTGATCCGGCGCATCAACATGCGCGGTCCCGAGGAGTCGCTTCGCATCAGAGGCGTCTTCCGTCAGCGATGGGCCTTCCCGAACGAATCGCTCCGAGCGGGACGAGGGGACAGGCGCCCGCCGCGGGCGCCGCCGGGATCAAGCTTTGTCGAGACCGTAGACGGAATGCAAGCTCCGCACGGCCAGCTCGGTATATTCGCCGTCGATGAGAATGGAGATCTTGATCTCCGAGGTGGTGATGGCGCGAATATTGATGCCGCGCGCCGCCAGCGCCTTAAAGGCCGTCGCCGCGACGCCCGTGTGCGAGCGCATGCCGATGCCGATCACCGAGACCTTGGTGAGGCCGCGTTCGGACTGCACCACGTCGAAGCGCATCTCGGTCTTGGCGGCCTCGATCACCTGCATGGCCTTGGCGAGGTCGCCGGCCGGCACGGTGAAGGTCATGTCGGTGCGCGTGCCGTCTTCCGAGACGTTCTGCACGATCATGTCGACATTGACGCCAGCGTCCGCGAGCGGGCCGAAAATGGCGGCGGCGACGCCCGGCTGGTCCTCGACCCGGCGCAGCGAGATCTGCGCCTCATCCTTGGCGTAGGCGATGCCGGTGACGACCTGCTGTTCCACGATTTCATCCTCGTCGCAAATAAGTGTGCCGGGCGGGTTCAGGAAGTCGCCCATGCCCGGCGCGTCCGGGTCCTCGAAGGAGGAGCGCACGAAGGTGCGCACCTTATGGACCATGGCCAGTTCCACCGAGCGCACCTGAAGCACCTTGGCGCCGAGCGAGGCCATTTCGAGCATTTCCTCGAAGGAAACGCGCGCCATGCGCCGGGCCTTGGGCTCGATGCGCGGATCGGTCGTGTAGACGCCGTCCACGTCCGTATAGATGTCGCAGCGATCCGCCTTGAGCGCGGCGGCGACGGCCACCGCCGAGGTGTCCGAGCCGCCCCGGCCGAGCGTCGCGATGCGATTGTCGGGCGCCAGCCCCTGGAAACCGGCGATCACGGCCACCTGGCCCTCGGCGAAGCGGCGCACGATCTCGGACCCGTCGATCTCCTGGATACGGGCCGAGGCATGCGCGCCATCGGTGCGGATGGGAATCTGCCAGCCCTGCCAGGATCGGGCGTTGATGCCCATGTTCTGCAGGGTGATCGCCAGAAGCCCCGCCGTCACCTGCTCGCCCGAGGCGACGACCGCGTCGTATTCGCGCGCGTCGTGCATGGAGGAGGCTTCGGTGCACCAGCCGACCAGTTCGTTGGTCTTGCCGGACATGGCCGAAACCACCACGGCCACCTGATGACCCGCGTCGACCTCGCGTTTCACATGGCGGGCCACGTTACGGATCCGGGCGATGTCGGCGACGGAAGTGCCGCCGAATTTGAGAACGAGACGCGCCATGAAACCATCGTGCCAGCTTGGGGCCCCGTCGCCGCCCGAACGGCGCGGCGGACACCCGCAAGATAAAGAAACGCCGGCCGGCGGCGTGTTCCCTTGAATGAAGCGAAGAAGCCGAAGGCAGGCGGGCCGAGTTAACCGAAGCGCCGCCGTTTCGCAAGCAGAGCGCGCAGCGGTCGCGCTTGACAATCGTGCTCGCGGCGGAACATGCCCCTTCACACAGGGACGGCGAGCGGAGACATGGGATGACGGACGCGGCGCGGCAGACGACGGTGGACGCGGACGAGGTCGAGCGTTTCTCGCGCCTTTCGGCCGAGTGGTGGAACCCGACCGGCAAGTTCAAGCCGCTGCACAAGTTCAACCCCGTGCGCGTGGCCTATCTGCGCGAGCAGATCTCGATGAATTTCGGGCGCGAGCTATCCTCGCTGACGCCCTTCAAGGGGTTGCGCATTCTCGATATCGGCTGCGGCGGCGGGCTGATCTGCGAGCCCATGGCGCGACTGGGCGCCGAGGTGCTCGGCGCAGACGCATCCGCGACCAATATCGAGGTGGCCAAGCTCCATGCCGCGCAGGGCGGCCTGTCGATCGACTACCGGGCCGAGACGGCCGAGGCGCTGGATCAGGCCGGCGAGCGGTTCGACGTGGTGTTGGCGCTCGAAGTCGTGGAACACGTCTCCGATGTCGATCTCTTTCTACGCTCGGCCGCGCGCATGGTGAAGCCCGGCGGGCTCCTGTTCGTCGCCACGATCAACCGCACGATGAAGGCCATGGCCTTCGCGATTGTGGGCGCGGAATACGTCTTGGGCTGGCTGCCCAAGGGCACGCATCAATATTCCAAGCTGGTGCGCCCGGAGGAAATCCGCCGCCCCGTCGAGGGCGAGGGTCTCGCCTTCATCGACGAGACGGGCGTCGTGTACCATCCGCTGGCCGACGAGTGGCGCCGCTCGCGCGACTTGGACGTGAACTACATGCTGCTCGCGCGCCGGTCCTGATCTCGGCTGCACGGAAGCCACATGCCCCCTTCCGGTGGCGGCCAAGCTCTGCTAGAGAATGCTTCCATCGAAAGTCATGTTTTCGCAGCACGGCTGGCTGTGAGTGAGGCAGAGGATTTGATGTCCGTTCTGGCGATGCGCGTTACCCCGGCTCACGACGAGAACCGGGTTCTGGCTTTCCCTCGCTGCCCGACCGCCGAGCGCGTCGCGGCAGCGCGGGAGCTGTCGGACACGCAGCGCCTCGAACTGGAGCAGCTACGCTGGCTGGCGCTGCGATCGCAGCTCGCCCCGAAGGCCGATCTGGAACGCGCCTGCTACCTTCTCGCGGGGCAACCGACCGCCTCGCTCGACCGCTACGCCACCGTCTTCTTCCGGGCGCTGTGCGATCACGCCACCTCCGAGATGACGGTCTATCGCCCCGGCGCTTCGCAGGTCAGCGACGACGAATCCTGGCTGCTGCGCCTCCTCGCGGCCTGGCGCTCGGAGCAGGACGCCGCCGCAGGTGCCCTCGTTTCCTGGCGCGTGCGTCCGCAGGCGCGGCGCTGGATGCGCTTCCTGTCGCATGGCATGGTCCGCGCGCTCGACGCGGCGGCCTGACCCGTCATGACGCTCGGATCGACCCCGTCGCTCCGAGTCATCGACCGCCGCGCGGCTGGACCACTGGTCGTCACCCCGCCTGTTAATTCCCTACACTTACGCTCGTCGGGGCATCGCAATGCCGTCGGTCAGCCGCGTTTCACGCCGAGCGAAAACTCCGCCTCGCAGTTTAGAATGATTCAAAACTAAGTTGCGCTGGCATCTTGGACTCGCTAGTTTAGAACCATTCCAAGGTGGCTCGGCCCCCCTTGCCCAGAATCACCATCGACGTCCACCGTCACGAAAGGAGAGACCCATGGGTTTCGTCGCCGCGAAGATCGAACCGACCGCCAAGGAAGAAATCGTCAATGGCCTGACGCAGGCTCTGGCCGAGACCGCCATCGAGACGCTGAAGGCGCAGAACTTCCACTGGAACGTGACGGGCATGAGCTTCGGCGCCCTGCATGAGCTGTTCCAGGAAATCTACGAAGATCACTTCGAGGCTCAGGACCTTCTCGCCGAGCGCATCAAGGCGTTCGACGCCCATGCCGAAGGCCGCTACTCGCTCTACCTCGAGCGCTCCGCTGTTCCCGAGCATGACGGCCGCACCGACGCCAAGACCATGGTCGAAGTCCTCATGAAGGATCAGGAGACCCTGTCGTCCACGCTTTCGGCCCTCGCGCAGGTCGCCGAGCAGCATGGCGACTGGGCGACCAACGACATGGCGACCGGCCGCATCGAGAAGCACGACAAGTTCGCGTGGATGCTCCGCGCTCACCTGAAGACGACCGCCGCTTAATTCGGCATTCGTCAGGCAGACAAGAAAGGCCCGCCGGAGCGATCCGGCGGGCCTTTCTCGTCCATGGCTTCGAAGATAGGCTGAGACGCTTCGCTCGAGCCCATCCGGCAGAACCGAACCGGCTTTAGCCGGCCGTCTCCGCGTCTTCCTCGTCCAGCGGACAGGGCACACCCTCGCGCTCGCATTTGCGCTTGTAGGCGATGGCCCAAAAGGCGGGGTTCTTGTGTTCGGAGCGCAGCCGCTCCATCAGTCCGTCGAAGAAAGCCTTCTTGGCCTCGGCGCTGCCCGAGCGCGGAAAGGAATCCTTCTCCGCCTTGGTCATCATGCAGCCGACGCAGCGCCCCGCGCGTTTGTATTTGCACACATCAACACAGGGGCTCGGAGCATCGGCCCAGACCTCAGAAACGCTCATCACCACCGCCCCAAACGAACAACATAGCGTGCAGCTAGGCAGCCACGCGCGGCTTGTCGAGGGCCTCTGCGTCCAGCGCGGCGTCCAGCTTGTCGAGCGGGCACGGCCGATCCTTCTTGTCGCAGCGGCGGCGATACATGCGCGACCAGTAGCCGAGCCGGCCGGACGCCTCCAGCCGTGCCACGAGCAGCGCGAGGAAGCCCTTCTTCTCGGCCTTGCCGCCGAGCTTCTTGAAGCGTTTCTTTTCCGGCTTGGTCATGCCGCAGCCGATGCAATGGCCATTGTCGCGAAACTTGCAGACGGAGATGCAGGGCGACGGGGCCTTCGCCCAGGTCTTGGTCTTGGCCACGGCCATCCTTTCCGAATTGCGATCAGGGACGCTCGTGCCTCGCGCGGCGAGGCGAGGTCTGAATTCAGTTCTTGTCTTCGGGCAGCGGCGGCAGGGGGATGGCGGTGATCCCCTCCTCCATCAGCGCACGCACGTCGCCGCCCGAGGCCTCGCCATAGATCTGGCGTTCCTCGGCCTCGCCGTAATGAATGCGGCGCGCCTCCTCCGCAAACTCGTTGCCGACATAATCGGCCTTGGCGCGAACCTCGCGGGCAAGCTCCTGCAAGCGCGCCATGGCCTCGGCGACTTCACTCGGCACACCCACAGCCGCAGCGCTCTCGCTCGGGCGCGACAGGGCGCGCTCGGAGGTCGACACCGCCGGACGCATCAGCGCCTTCGACACATCCTTCGCGCCGCAGACGGGGCATTCCAGAAACCCGCGCGCGGCCTTGGCTTCGAAATCGGCGCCGGATCGAAACCAGCCGTCGAACCCGTGCCCGGCCGGCTCGCAGCGCAGGGAATAATGGATCATGCGAGAGCGAAGTCCCCGCGCGGGGCCGGCGCGTCGAAGCGGCGGCGGTTCTTCAGATTGGGAACCTTGGCGCGAATGGCCGCGACCTCGCCCGTATCGACTTCGGCCAGCGCGATGCCCGGCTCGTCGCCCGCGACCTCGGCGAGCACCCGGCCCCAGGGGTCGATCGCGATCGAATGCCCGTAGGTCTCGCGCCCGTCCTCATGCAGCCCGCCCTGCGCGGCGGCCAGCATGAAGCAATTGTTCTCGATGGCGCGCGCGCGCAGGAGAATGTGCCAATGCGCCTCGCCCGTCTGGCGCGTGAAGGCGGCCGGAGCGGTCAGGATTTCGGCGCCCGCCAGCGCCTCGGCGCGGAAAAGCTCGGGAAAGCGCATGTCGTAGCAGACCGCAAAGCCGAGCTTGGCCGCTCTGCCATTCACCGCGATCTCGGCCAGACCCGCCCGCGCGCCGGGCACATAGGTCGCCGATTCGCGCCAGCTTTCGCCCTTGTCGAGATCGACGTCGAACATGTGGATCTTGTCATAGGTCTCGATCGTCTCGCCGTCCGGCCCGATCAGGAAGGCGCGGTTGGCGGCCATGCCATCCGGCGCCTCGACCGCTGTCGAGCCGAGATGCAGCGTGATGCGATGACGGCGCGCAAGGGCCCGCGCGGCGGCCACCACCGGATCGGTCTCGGCCGGCTTCAGATGCGCGCGAAAGACTTGGCGGTCGCGGCAGAGAATGCCGGTCATCTCGGGCGTCTGCACGTAATGCGCGCCCTTCGCCACGGCCTCGGTCACAAGGCGCTCCATCGCCTCGGCATTGCGCGCGGGATCGACGCCGGAGCGCATCTGGACGAGCGCGGCCTTGAAGACGGTCATCGCGAAGCCCTCTCAGGCGGCCAGAAGCGGATCGAGCTTGCCGGCTCGATCCAGCGCATAAAGATCGTCGCAGCCGCCGACATGCGTCTCGCCGATGAAAATCTGCGGGAAGGTCGAGCGGCCGGGCGCGCGCTCCATCATCTCCTGGCGGAAGGCGGGATTTACGGTCGCGTCCTTCTCGTCGAAGCTCACGCCCTTGGACGAGAGAAGCTGCTTGGCGCGCGAGCAATAGCCGCAGAGCTGCCGTGTGTAGATCGTGACGGGGGGCATGAAGGCTCCTTGGCAAGTCGAGGCAAGACGGTCGGATCAGCCATCCCATATGCGGTCAACCGCGCCCGGCCGCAACCCTTGCGAAGACGAGCACATCGACCTCCCGTGCGCCGCCGCGCTTCAGCGCGCGCACGGCCGCCGAGACGGTCGCGCCCGTGGTGAAGACATCGTCCACCAGAAGCACGCGCTTGCCCTTGATGTCGGGCAGATGGGCGGCCGGCACCTCGAACGCGCCGCGCACATTGGCCTGCCGCTCGGTCGGCCCGAGCCCGACTTGCGAGCGCGTGCGCTTGACGCGGCGCAGCGCCATGGGGGCGAAAGCCGGCTGCCCGCTCGACAGGAGCCGCGCGAGTTCGGCCGACTGGTTGAACCGGCGGCGAAACAGGCGCGTGCGATGAAGCGGCACGGGCACGATGAGGTCGGCGTCTGCCAGAAGCTCGGCCCCTGCCCGGCGCATCCATCCGGCCATCAAAGGCACGAGGTCCGTCCGGTCGCCATATTTGAGACGTGAAACCAGTTTGGCCGCCAGATCCTCGTAAAGAACGGCGGCGCGCAGGCGCGCGAAGACGGGCGGATCGGCTATCGCCTCGGCCGACAGGAAGCCCTTGCCGAGATCATAGGAGAAAGGCAGGCCCAGCGCCTCGCAATAAGGTCTCTCGATGAAGTGCAGGCTGCGCCAGCAGGACGAGCAAAGGGCTCCCGCCTCGCCCACCGCCACAGCGCAGCCCGCGCAGACGGGCGGATAGAGGAAGCGCGTCAGCGAACGCGACACCAGCGTCCAACCTCGCAAGATCGGCGTCATCGGCTCCATCCCTCTCCGTCCACGGGCCGCGAGCGGCCCGCCCGTTGTCATGGGCAAGCGGGCGCCGCGAATTTCGTTCGCCTTCTTGCCAAGACTTCACGATATAGGCCTGACGGCCACTCGCAAGACCCGCCGCGCCATCCCGCGGCGCTTGCCCGAGACCGTCCCACCTTTCGCCTGCCGAGACCTTGCCTTTCGAGAGCCTGCCATGACCGAAGCCCCTGCCCCGTTCGACCGCGCCCTTCTCGGCCAGCGCCGCCTGCGTGCCCATGCCAAGGCCGAGCCCGGAGCGGACTTCCTGCTTCAGAATGTCGCCGAGGATCTGGTGGATCGTCTGTCGCTGGTGCAGCGCCGGTTCGCGGTGGGCGTCGATCTCGCCGGCTATTCGGGTCAGCTCGCGAGCCGGCTCGCCGCCGGTGGTCAGGTGGACCGCATTCTGCGCATCGAGCGCGACGAGAAGCTGCTCGGGCATGGCAGTGAGGTCGTCGTGGCGGACGAGGAGATGCTGCCGCTGGCGGACGAGAGCGTCGATCTCGTGATCTCGGCCCTGTCGCTGCATCTCACCAACGACACACCGGGAGCCTTCGTGCAGGTGCGCCGCGCGCTCAAGCCGGACGGATTGTTTCTGGCCGCGCTTCTGGGCGGGGACACGCTGAACGAGCTGCGGGCGAGCTTGCTGGCGGCTGAGGCCGAGCTTTCGGGCGGCGCGTCGCCCCGCGTCGCGCCCTTCGCCGACATGCGCGACATCGGCTCGCTGCTCCAGCGCACCGGCTTCGCGCTGCCGGTGATCGATCTCGACCGGCTGACGGTGCGCTACGACACGATCTTCCATCTCATGCGCGATCTGCGCGCCATGGGCATGACCAACATGCTGGACGCGCGCTCGCGCCGCCCGGCCACACGCAGGCTGTTTCTGCGCGCGGGCGAAATCTACGCCGAGCGCTTCGCGGACCCGGACGGGCGTCTGCGCGCCACGTTCGACATCGTCTATGTCTCGGGCTGGCGTCCGCATGACAGCCAGCAGAAGCCGCTCAAGCCCGGCAGCGCGAAGATGAGCCTCGCCGAAGCCCTGAAACCCAAGCCCGACGCCTGAGCCCCCGTCAGGCCGGCTCAGTTCGTCAGTGCAGCGCTGACCTTGGTGGAAACGCCGGACATCATGTCGGAGACGGACACGCCCGCCGCCTGGAACCCGCCGATGGCCGCCACCGCGATCAGCGAGGCCAGAAGCGCATATTCGATCGCCGTCGCGCCGGAGCGATCCGTCAGAGCGCGCCTGACGGTGAGGCTCAGGCTGGTGGAAAGGGCGTTCAACATGCGCCCCTCTGCGATCCATCGGGAAAACGCAGGCAGGAATTCAGATAGGAAGGCGAGGACGGCGCGCCCATGGCGAAGCTGAAGCTCGACGGCGCGACCGAACCGGTGATCGACATGTCGATGCCATCGCCGCTCAGGCTGCGCTCGAACCGAGGCGACAGGCCGACCACGATCGCCAAGGCCAGCGGGCCGACGAGAAGCATCGCGCGCAGCAGTGCGGCACCCGCTCCCGAGCGGCGCGTACGGCGTTTGGAACGGGACTTCGACATGCAAGCCTCCTGACGCGAGAGGACCGAACTTCGTGCCCCAATTTCGCCCGGAAGTGGTAAAGCCCGTTTTAAGGCATATCCTTAACGCAGCGGAATCTGGTCGCGGCTCATAGAAGATCGACCAGAAACGGAATCAGCGGCAAATCCGCCGGCGGCATGGGATAGGCGCGCAGGTCCGCCGCGCGAACCCATTTGATCTGTTGCCCCTCCAGACCGCGCGCGATGCCCTCGAAGCGGCGGCAGACATAGAGCGGCATCAGAAGGTGGAAGTCCTCATAGGTGTGGCTGGCGAAGGTCAGCGGCGCGAGGCAATCGGCCTTGGTCTCGACGCCGATTTCCTCGCGCAACTCGCGTATCAGGGTTTCCTCCGGCGTCTCCCCCGCTTCCACCTTGCCGCCCGGGAACTCCCACAGGCCCGCAAGGCTCTTCCCCGCCGGCCGCTCGGTCAGGAGAATGCGATTGTCGGCATCGATCAGCGCGCAGGCCGCGACGAGAAGAAGACGAGGCGTGGGCATGGGAGAGGCTCCGGCGAAGGAATGGAAAGGGGTCAGACCGCGACGCCCGGCGGCGCGCGGTAGACATAGCGATAGGCCTCGCGAAAGCCGAGCTTGCGGTACAGCGAAAGGCCGGCCTCGTTGTCGGCCTCGACCTGCAACCAGCCGGTGCGCGCGCCGCGATGCATCGTGTGGCGCAGGGCCGTGGTGACGAGATCGCGCGCCATGCCGCGCCGTCGCGCGGCGGGAACCACGGCCACATCCAGAATGCCGGCGAGATCATTGTCGGTGATGGCGAGCGCGACGGCCAGCGGCGCGCCTGCCTCATCCTCGCGGATGAAGAAGGCGGCGGGCGGGCGGATCGAGTTCAGCACTTCCTCCAGGCCCGGCCGCAGCGACGCCGGGCGCTCATGCACGATGAGCGAGGCTTCCAGATAGCGTTGCCCGTCATGGATCGGAATGCGATCGACGCCGGGGTCGAGATCGATCGCGGCGAGATCGGCCATATAGACGACGCTTTCCCCGAAGCGCGACCAGCCGGCCTCATCCAGATGCGCCACCAGCTTGGGTGAGCAGAGGGGCGACTGGCGAAACAGAAGGGGGCGTCCGACATCGGCAAAGCGCAGGCGCGCGGCCTCGATCCGCTCGTCCAGCCGGCTGTCGTCGGAGCGGTCGAGCGGATTGACCGAGTTCAACCGCTTGGCCGGAAAGCTCGTCGTCAGCCGCACGGCCCAGGTGCCGTCGAAAAAGGTCGATGTCGCCGGCCAGGCGCGAAAGCCCGCCGCCTCGAGGCGGCGGACCACGGCCAGACTCGCCGGCGCGTCAGCTCCGGTAGTCACCATTGATCGCGACATAGTCCTTGGTGAGATCGCAGCTATAAACGGTCCAACGCCCGGCTCCGAGGCCGAGTTCGACCCGAATGGCGATCTCGTCCTTCTTCATCTCGGCCGAGGCTTCGGCCTCGCTATACGCCGGGTCGCGCTCGCCCTCGACGGCGACGCGCACGTCCCCGAAGAAGATCGCGAGCCGGTCGCGCTCGGCCGGCTCGCCCGCCTTGCCGACCGCCATCACGACGCGGCCCCAATTGGCGTCCTCACCGGCCACCGCCGTCTTCACCAGCGGCGAATTGGCGATGGACAGCGCGATGCGCTTGGCAGAGGCGTCACTCACCGCGCCCGACACCGTGACCTGAATCTCCTTGCGCGCGCCCTCGCCGTCCCGCGCGACCTGCCGCGCGAGGTCGAGCAGCATGGCGTTCAGCGCCTCGCGGAAGGGCTGAAGGCGCGGATCGGCAGCATCCGTCACCTCGGCGTTGGCGGCCTTGCCGGTCGCAAACAGAAGCAGCGTGTCGGAGGTGGACGTGTCGGAATCCACCGTCACCGAATTGAAGCTCGGAGCGACGGCCTCCGCCAGCAGCGCCTGGAGCGCGGCGGGCGCGATCCTGGCGTCGGTCGCAAGGAAGGACAGCATGGTGGCCATATCGGGCGCGATCATGCCCGCGCCCTTGGCGATGCCGTTCAGCGTCACCGTGGCGTCGCCGAGCTGGACCGTCCGGGTCGCGACCTTGGGATAGGTATCCGTGGTCATGATGGCGTTGGCGGCCTCGCGCCACAGCGCGCCGCTGACTCCCGCGATCAGCGCCGGAATCTGCTGGGTGATCTTACCCGCGTCCAGCGGCTCGCCGATCACGCCGGTCGAGGCCAGAAACACTTCCTCGGGCTGGCAGCCCAGCGCCTCGGCCATGGCCTTGGCGGTGGCCTCGCAGGTGGCGACGCCCTTCTTGCCGGTAAAGGCATTGGCATTGCCGGAATTGACCACCAGCGCACGCGCCGTGCCGGCCTTCAGGGCGAGGCGGCAATGATCCACTGGCGCGGAGGGGCACTTGGAGGTCGTGAACACGCCGGCGACGCTCGTGCCCTCGTCGAAGCGCATGAGCAGAACGTCGGTTCGGTTGCGATACTTGATGCCCGCTTCGGCGGTCGCAATGGCGACGCCCTCGATCGCGGGCATGTCGGGATAGGTGCTGGGCGCAAGCGGCGAAACGGCGGTGGCCATGACTGTTCCCTCTTGGGAGGTTGGGGCGAACGCGCGCTTCCTGCCCGATGCGCCCCTGCGCCGCAAGGGCCGGCGAGCGAACGGGCGCACTTGGCGAAACGAAAACGCCCGCGAGAGATCGCGGGCGTCTGACATGAGCGTTCACGGGCGCACGGCATGCGCCCCCGAAATCTTAGTTGGCGGGCTTGGCGGCGGCGTCGGGCGTGGCCTGATCGGCCTCGTCGGCGGCCTCTTCCGGGTCCGCGGCAGCGGCGCCCGACATGGCCTTTTCCATGGCCTCGACCTGCGCCTTCAGAGCCGGGTCCTCATAGGTCACCTTCTCGGCTTCGCGCGCGGCCTGCACCATGGCGATATACTTCTCGCGCATGACGATCTGGCGCACCTGATCCTTCACCTGATCGAAGGCCGGCGGCTGCTGCTTGCGCTTTTCCAAGACCTTGATCACGTGCCAGCCGAACTGCGTCTGCACCGGCTCCTTGGTATAGGTGCCCGGCTCCAGCTTGAAGGCGGCCTCTTCGAACGGCGGCACCATCTGACCGGGGCCGAAGAAGCCGAGATCGCCGCCCTGCGGGCCGGTCGGGCCGGTGGACTTCTCGGCGGCGACCGCGTCGAAATCCTTGCCGGCGTCGAGTTCCTTGATCGCAGCCTCGGCCTCTTCCTTGGTGGGAACGAGGATATGCTTGGCGTGGATTTCCTCCACCGGCTTCATGGCCGCGACCTCGGCGTCATAGCGCGCCTTCAGCTCGGCATCGGTAATGGCGGCCACGCCTTCCTTCTCGAAATAGGCGTTATGCAGCGCGCGCTCGCGCAGGAAGGCGATGCGACGGGCGACATCGGGCTGGTCCTGCAGCTTGGCCGCTTCCGCCTTTTCGGCCAGCGCCTTGATGTCGATTAGGGCCGACAGCACGGCGAGGCGCTGCTGCTCGGGCGGCAGTTGACCGAACTGGCTGGCGAGATCGGCGGAAGCCGCCTGGAGATCGGCCTCGGTGATCACCTGCGAGCCGACCTTGGCCAGCACCGTCTCGGGCGGCAGGGGCTTGGCGGGGGCCGGTGCGGCCTCGGCGCTAGCGGGCGCGGCCGGCGCAGGCGTGTCCTGCGCCCAGGCGGGAGCGGCCAGGAGGGCCGTCATCAAGGCGAGGCTGGAGGCGGCGAGCCGGAGGCGGGTCAGGTCGAGCATGAGGCGAAGGAGCCTTTCAGGGAAAGCGGCCCGGGGCGAAGACGAATCGCCCAAGACGGCACAGGTCTCTTGCATACCGCAAAGAAGCGGCTTTGCGGTGTTTTGAGGGCCGCGCGGCACGAGGGTCGCGGCGTTGACATCGATCAGGCCCCCTCTTATCTCTCGCACAATTTAGAAGTCCAGCTGCCTTCATGCCGCCCGGATGGTGCGGGTGACGGGGCCGATCTCGGCTTGAAGCATGGGACGACGGGCGCGCCGCGCCCGATAGAGAGTTTCCTGGAAGGACGTTACGGATGGTGAGTTTCGCTGGCCTTGCCCGCAAGCTTCTGGGGTCGGCCAACAGCCGCCGGGTCCGCAAGTTCGACCCCACGGTGCGCGCCATCTCGGCGCTCGAGCCCGAACTGTCCGCCCTGTCGGACGATCAGCTGCGCGCCCGCACGGACCAGTTCCGCGACGAGATCGCCAAGGGCAAGACGATCGACGATCTTCTGGTGCCGGCCTTCGCGACCGTTCGCGAGGCGGCCAAGCGCGCGCTCGGCCTGCGGCCCTTCGACGTGCAGCTGATCGGCGGCATGGTGCTGGCCGGCGGATCGATCGCCGAAATGCGCACGGGCGAAGGCAAGACGCTGGTCGGCACCCTGCCCGTCTATCTCGCCGCGTTGGAAGGCAAGGGCGTCCACGTCGTGACGGTCAACGACTATCTCGCCCGGCGCGACGCGGCCACGATGGGCCGGGTCTATAATTTCCTGGGCCTTACGGTGGGCGTCATCATGCATGGCATGTCGGACGACGAGCGCCGCGACGCCTATAATTGCGACATCACCTACGCGACGAACAACGAACTCGGCTTCGACTATCTTCGCGACAACATGAAATACGAGCGCTCGCAGATGGTGCAGCGCGGGCATCATTTCGCGATCATCGACGAGGTGGACTCGATCCTCATCGACGAGGCGCGCACGCCGCTCATCATCTCCGGCCCGCTGGACGACCGCTCCGATCTTTACCGCACGATCGACAGCTTCATCCCCCAGCTGACGGCCGAAGATTACGAGGTCGACGAGAAGCAGCGTCAGGTCTCGTTTACGGAAGACGGCACCGAGAAGCTGGAGCGCCTTCTGGAGGCGGCCGGCCATCTCGTCGGCGACTCGCTCTACGACATCGAGAACGTCACCATCGTTCACCACGTGAACAACGCGCTGAAGGCCCACAAGCTCTTCCAGCGCGACAAGGACTATATCGTCCGCGGCGACGAGATCGTCATCATCGACGAGTTCACCGGCCGCATGATGCCGGGCCGCCGCTTCTCGGAAGGCCTGCATCAGGCGCTGGAAGCCAAGGAAGGCGTCACGGTTCAGCCCGAGAACCAGACGCTCGCCTCGATCACCTTCCAGAACTATTTCCGCATGTACAAGCGCCTCGCCGGCATGACCGGCACGGCGGTGACGGAAGCGGCCGAGTTCGCGGACATCTACAATCTCGACGTTCTGGAAATTCCGACCAACCTGCCGGTCAAGCGGTTGGACGAGGATGACGAGGTCTATCGCACGAACGAAGAGAAGTTCCGTGCCATCGCCAAGGAAATCCGCGCGGCCGCCGAGCGCCGCCAGCCGATCCTGGTGGGAACGACCTCGATCGAGAAGTCCGAGATGCTGGCCGAGCGCCTGCGTCAGGACGGGCTGAAGAACTTCCAGGTTCTCAACGCGCGCTATCACGAGCAGGAAGCCTATATCGTCGCGCAGGCCGGCGTTCCCGGCGCGGTGACGATCGCGACCAACATGGCCGGTCGCGGCACCGACATCCAGCTCGGCGGCAATCTGGACATGCGCATCGAGCACGAGCTGGCCGAGATGCCGGAAGGGCCCGAGCGCGAGGCCGCGATCGTCGCGATCCGTGAGGACATTCAGCGCCTCAAGCAGGAGGCGCTCGCCGCTGGCGGCCTCTACGTGCTCGCCACCGAGCGCCACGAGTCACGCCGCATCGACAACCAGCTGCGTGGCCGTTCCGGCCGTCAGGGCGACCCCGGCCAGTCGAAATTCTACCTGTCGCTTCAGGACGACCTGATGCGCATCTTCGGCTCCGAGCGCATGGACGCGATGCTGACGCGTCTCGGCCTCAAGGAAGACGAGGCCATCGTCCACCCCTGGATCAACAAGGCGCTGGAAAAGGCGCAGAAGAAGGTCGAAGCGCGCAACTTCGACATCCGCAAGAACCTTCTGAAATACGACGACGTGATGAATGACCAGCGCAAGGTCATTTTCGAACAGCGCATCGAACTCATGGACGCCGAGTCGCTGGACGAGACCGTCACCGACATGCGCCACGAGATGATCGAGGATCTCGTCGCCAAGCGGATGCCCGAGCGCGCCTATCCCGAGCAGTGGGAAACCGCCGAGCTGACCGAGGAAATCCGCGAATTCCTGAATCTCGACCTGCCGATCGCCGCCTGGGCGGAAGAGGAAGGCATCGACGACGCGGACGTGCGCACGCGCATTCTGGAAGCCTCCGACAAGGCTTTCGCCGAGAAGGAGCAGCGCTTCGGCCCGGACATCATGCGCTATATCGAGCGCTCGATCGTGCTTCAGACGATCGACGCCCTCTGGCGCGAGCATCTCGTCAATCTGGACCACCTGCGTTCGGCCGTCGGCTTCCGTGGCTATGCGCAGCGCGATCCGCTGAACGAGTACAAGTCGGAAGCCTTCGAGCTGTTTCAGTCGATGCTGACGCATCTGCGCGAGCGCACGACACAGCAGCTCATGCGCGTCGAGATCGTGCGCCCCGAGGAAACCGCGCCGCTCGATATGCCGCCGATGCAGGCCCATCATATCGACCCGCTGACGGGCGAGGACGAGTTCGGCCACGGCGCCGAGCGCCTGACGGCCGACTTCACGCCCACCGCCGAGGCCCCGCTCCAGATCGACCCGAACGATCCGAGCACCTGGACCTCGATCAGCCGCAACGCCCTCTGCCCCTGCGGCTCCGGCAAGAAGTACAAGCACTGCCACGGCGCCTACGAGCAGATCGCCTGAGGCGAGGCAGCGAGAATGGAAAAAGGCCGGCGGAGACGCCGGCCTTTTTGTTTGAGCCGGAAAAATTTCAGCCCGCTAACGTCTTACAACGATGTCGATCGAACCGATCAGGTCTGGCCCCGGCTTCCAAACCAGCGGCACAAGCACGCCTGACCGTCTATTGCGATCATCATAAACCCTGAGCCGGTCGATGCCGCCGCTATAGCTGGTTCTTGTTGATCCATTCGAGAATGCGCAAGACAAGAGCCCGCAAGTGATCGTTGCCTCGCCTGGCTGGTTCCGTCCGCGCGGCGGACGAAGGCGAAGCTCGATCCTCGGCCAAAACGACAAAAGGATTTCGCAGTCCTTATTCGAAACGCACAGCATCTCGCCGGCAATCGGCTCCAAACTGCCGATCATCGCGCCGAACCGGACAGTGTAGTGAAAAGGCTCAGGTGGGCTGGGGGCCTTGTCTCGCGCCATGGCCGGCATGGTCACCAGCAATCCGGCGACAATCCATTTTGCCCCGAACCACCGGATACCCAAGCGAGCGGCTTACTGATCGCGCGAGGCGTCGCTCGTGTTCAACACCCGCTTCTGCAACAGGTTCTTGAACATCGAGGTCTTGGCGTTCAGCGGCTTGCCGTCGCGGTCGTAGCCCTCGCGGCGATGCTGCTCGGCCGCATAAGCCTCGGCGGAGATCGGGGAGCCGGTCTTGTAGACGAGGCTCGGGGTCGTCGCGAACTCTTCGGGCGCCATGGTGGAGGCGATCTTCTGTTCGAGTTCGTCGTCGGCCTTACGCTTGGCGACGAGGTCGGCGGGCTCGGCGACGGCCGGGCATGTGCCGTCGGGATCGAGCACGCGGCCGTCGCTCAGCGTCGCGTCGAAGACGTAGCGCTTCTCGCAGGTGGCGACGGCCACCGGCTTCTTGGTCAGCTCGAAGCGGTCCGTGCCTTCCTTCAGCATCTTCCAGAAGGCGTAATGCTCGGAATTCTTGTGCCGCGCCATGTTCTTGGGCGTCATGCGGAAAGGCAGCGCCTGGAACTGGATCGCCTTCTGCCCGCCTTGGAAGGCGTGGCGCGCCAACGCGTAAAGCTCTTCCATCTGCCAGTTGTCCATGGCGTAGCAGCCGGACGAATTGCAGGAGCCGTGCACCATCAGGTTCTGGCCGGTGGAGCCGTTGGCGCGGTCATAGGCGTTGGGATAGCCCATGTCGAAGGCGAGGTGATAGTTCGACTTGGGGTTCAGATGGCCGGGGGTAACGGAGTAGAAACCCTCAGGCGCCTGCCGGTCGCCTTCTTTCCGCTTGGGGCCGAGTTTGCCCGACCAGGCGCAGATCGGATAGGTCTTGAGCAGCGCGAAGCTGCCGTCGCCCTTCTGCTTCCAGACCTCGAGTTCGGATTCTTCCTTATAGATCCGCACCATGATGGCGGAATTCTCGCCCATCTGGTTGGTGCGGATGAGCTTGACGAGGCTGGGCGGCAGCGGGGCGTCCGCGCCCATCAGATCGCCGAAGTCGGCGCCACCCGTGCAGCCCGACAACGCCAGAAGCGAGCCGGCCAGGAAAGCAGCAGCAGCAAGGCGTCGTGCGGACATGTTCCGTCTCATCCCCTCGACCGGCCTCGTCCCTTTTCGGCTCGCCGGCAAACCGATGCATGGATCGGCACCGGAGCGCCGAAGCGAGGCAGCGCCGAATGGATCCACGCCGTCTCGTATCACCTCTTGTCGAGCCGGGACGGTTTCCAATCCCTTAACGCGCGATCACAAATGCATGTTATTCCCGGTGTCGAACTGACCGTGCCCCCGCCTTTGACGATGGCACGGCAAAGCGACGGATGGCCGGAACAAACCATCCGTCTCGCCTTCCCTACAGGAAAACGCACTCGAAAAACAGTCACACCTCGTCCGGCGGCTCGCGGAGCTTGGCGAGCCGACCAAACAAGACGGGAGATCAGACCTTGAGGTCGCGGCCGATGGCGAGGAACTTCTCGCGCCGATCACGCCGCAGAGCTGGCCCGTCGAGCTGCGACAGCTCGGTCAAGGCGGCCTCCACGCGCTCGGCCGCCATGTCGATCGCGGCGTCCTTGTCGCGATGCGCGCCGCCGAGCGGCTCGGGCACGATCTCATCGATGACGCCGAAGCCCTTGAGGTCCTGAGCGGTGATCTTCATCGCTTGGGCGACATCCTTGGCGCGCGCGGCGTCGCGCCAGAGAATCGATGCGCCCGCTTCCGGCGAGATGACGCTGTAGATCGCGTGCTCCAGCATGAGCACGCGATTGGCGGCGGCGATGGCGATCGCCCCGCCCGAGCCGCCCTCGCCGATCACGAGCGAGACGAGAGGCACTTCGAGCTTGAGGCAAGTCTCCGTCGAGCGGGCGATGGCCTCGGCCTGGCCGCGCTCTTCCGCGCCGATGCCGGGATAGGCGCCGGCCGTGTCCACCAGCGTCAGGACGGGAATGCCGAAGCGCTCGGCCATATCCATGATGCGCACGGCCTTTCGATAGCCCTCGGGCCGCGCCATGCCGAAATTGTGCTTGAGGCGGGTCTGGGTGTCGGAGCCCTTTTCCTGCCCGATCACGGCGACCGAACGGCCCCGAAAGCGGCCGAAGCCGGCGATCACCGCGAAGTCCTCGGCGAAATAGCGATCGCCCGCCAGCGGCGTGAAGTCGGTGATGAGGCGGGAGATATAGTCCACGCAATGGGGCCGGTCCGGGTGACGGGCAACCTGCGTCTTCTGCCAGGGCGTCAGCTTGCGATAGAGATCGACCAGCGCATCGGAGGAGCGCTTTTCCAGCCGCTGAATGTCCTCCGAAACGTCGAGACTGTCCTCGCCCGAGCCGATCTTCTTCAGTTCGATGATCTGGCTGTCGAGATCGGCGACGGGTTTTTCGAAGTCGAGATAATTGTGCATTCAGCAGCGGCCCGAAGCCGTCCTCGTGGCAGGGCCAGCGGCGCGCGGGCCTGGTTTCGTCGAAGCGCCGGCGATCGGCCGGACGGCGCCGCCATCCCTCCGGGGGTGTTCGCGTCGGCCGGCAAACTGGCGATCCGACCTCTTTGTGTCAAGACCTATGGGGCGGCGTACCCTATTCCTCCGCCGCCAGGGCCGAGAGCGGATGAAGATCGGTGACGAGCCGCAAGAGCCGCTCTTCCAGAACATGGGTGTAGATCTGCGTCGTGCCGATATCGGCATGGCCGAGCAGTTCCTGCACGGCGCGAAGGTCCGCGCCATTCTGCAGGAGATGGCTGGCGAAGGCATGGCGCAAAACGTGAGGCGATACGCGATCGGGCGAGATGCCGGCGCGAGCGGCCAGCGCCTTTAGATCCCGCGCGAAGCCCTGGCGCGTCAGGTGGCCGCTTTCCGACAGGGCGGGGAACAGCCAGGGGCTTTCATAAGAGCCGTCGCGCTCGGCGCTGGGCGAGGCTTTGAGCGCGGTGGCGAAGCGCTGAAGCGCGTCCCGCGCGCGCTCGCCCACCGGCACCATGCGCTCCTTGTTGCCCTTGCCGCGCACCACGATCAGCCGCTGGCGCGAGCGCAGAACCGAGCGCGGCAGCGAGACGAGTTCCGAGACGCGCAGGCCGGTGGCGTAGAGAAGCTCCACCAGCGCATGCATCCGCAGCGCCCGCGTCAGCGCCGGGCTGGACAGATCGGGCGCGGCGGCCTCGGCTTCCGCCCGGTCGATCAGCGCGTCCACCTCGCTCTCCGAGAGGATTTTGGGCAGGCTTCGCGCCCGGCGCGCGCCCTCGATCGGCGAGGTCGGATCATCGGGCCGAATGGCTTCGGCATAAAGAAACTTGAAGAACTGGCGCAGCGCGCTGGTGCGCCGTTGCAGGCTGGACGGCGCAAAGCCCTCCTCGTCCAGATGCTCGATATAGCGGCGGATCGATTCGGTTGATGCCGCGCATAAGGCGACCCGCTCGCCCGCCAGAAATTCGCGCGCGTGGTCGAGATCGCGTCGATAGGCTTGGAGCGTGTTGTCGGCCGCACCGCGCTCCACCGCCATCATTTCCAGAAAGCTCTCGATCCGCGCCCCGTCCATGCCGCTCATCGCAGCCCCTCCACGGCAGGAGCGGACGAGGCCGGCGCGGGCGGGGTCACCGGCGCGCGCCGTTCCTGAAGCGCGGGAATCGGCACGTCGATCGTCACCGGCACGATCTCGGGGCGCACGAAGGTGACGAGCGCCCACATGACCGCGAAGACCGCGCCCGCCAGGAGAGCGAGAACGATGAGAAGGCGTGTGAGTGTCGGCATGAACAGGCGTGGCTTTCCCTTCGGAGCGCGCGCTCCGTCTCGTCCCCGTGAGGCAATCTAGTGACACCAGGCGCGAAGCGACAGGTCTTTTCCCGAAGGCGGTGCCTGCGTCTCCGGCCGCCTGTCGTTTCGAACCTTCGGGTTCGCTTGACGGCTTGGGGGTTTTCTGGTCTCAGACCATCGCTTTACAAGCATTTTTGAAGCTTTCGTTCCATGACCGGTGCCGACCACGAGCCTCTGAAGCATGATGCCGTCGCCCGGTTGCGCGGTCGCTCGATCGTGCTCGTCGGTCTGATGGGCGCGGGCAAGACCCATGTGGGCAAGCGCCTCGCCGCGCTTCTGGACCTGCCCTTCGTCGATACTGACCAGGAAATCGAAGAGGCGGCGCGCATGACGGTCGCCGAACTCTTCGCAGCCTATGGCGAGCCGGAGTTCCGCGCTCTGGAAGCGCGCGTCGTGGCGCGGCTGATCGATGGCCCGCAGCATGTGATCGCGACCGGCGGCGGCGCCTTCATCAACGAGGAAACGCGGCGCATCCTCAAGGAACGCTCGGTCACGATCTGGCTGAAGGCCGATCTCGACACGCTGATGGAGCGCGTTTCCAAGCGCCCGACGCGCCCGCTTCTGAAGACGGCCGACCCCCGCGCCACGATGAAGAACCTGATGGACGCGCGCTATCCGATCTATCGCACCGCCGACATCCACATCCATTCGCGCAACGCCAAGCGGGACACGATCGCACGCGAGATCGTGCAAT
Source organism: Aureimonas sp. D3 (assembly GCF_001463805.1). NCBI lineage: Bacteria > Pseudomonadati > Pseudomonadota > Alphaproteobacteria > Hyphomicrobiales > Aurantimonadaceae > Aureimonas > Aureimonas sp. D3. Next base: position 42,413 of record NZ_BBWM01000010.1, read on the forward strand.
CGCTCGCGGGGCGCTCCAGCCATCGGAAAGCCGCGTCATGACCGACGAGACCCCTTCGCGCCGCACCGTTCGCGTCGAGCTGGGGCCGCGCTCCTATGACATTCTGATCGGCTCCGGCCTTCTGGCCGAGGCGGGAAGCGAAATTGCCGCGCTCATGCCCAAGGCGCGGCTGCTGATCGTGGCGGACGAGCGGGTGGACGATCTCCATGGCACGGCGCTGCGCGCCTCGCTGGATCGGGCCGGCGTCGGCCACGCCACGATGCGCCTGCCCTCCGGCGAGCCGACCAAGAGCTTTCCCCATTTCGAGGCGGTGGTGGACCGCATTCTGGAAGAGCGGCTGGAGCGGGGCGATGCGGTGCTCGCCTTCGGCGGCGGCGTGATCGGCGATCTCGCGGGCTTTGCGGCGGGCGTCGCGCGGCGCGGGATGCGCTTCGTGCAAGTGCCGACCTCGCTTCTAGCGCAGGTCGATTCCTCCGTCGGCGGCAAGACGGGCATCAACTCGCCGCGCGGCAAGAATCTCGTCGGCGTCTTTCACCAGCCCGCGCTGGTTCTGGCCGATACGGATGTTCTGGAAACGCTCTCAGCCCGCGAGTTCGCGGCCGGCTATGCCGAAGTCGTCAAATACGGGTTGATCGACCGGCCGGACTTTTTCCACTGGCTGGAGGCGAAACGGGGCGCGATCTTCGCAGGCGGGCCGGAGCGCGCCGAGGCGATCGCCGCAAGCTGCGAGGCCAAGGCCGAGGTCGTGGCGGGCGACGAGCGCGAGGACGGCAACCGCGCGCTTCTCAATCTCGGCCACACGTTCGGCCACGCGTTGGAATCGGTGGCGCGCTACGACGCCGAGCGACTGGTGCATGGCGAGGCCGTGTCGATCGGCATGGCGCTCGCGCACCGCTATTCCGTGCGCCAGGGCCTCTGCCCAGGGCAGGATGCCGAGCGCGCCGTGGCGCACTTACGCGCGGCCGGCCTGCCGACCCGCATTCAGGAGATCCCGGGCTCCGGCTTCACGCTGGACGCGCTGATGAGCAAGATCGCGCAGGACAAGAAGGTGGTGCGCGGCGCGCTGACCTTCATCCTGACGCGCGGCATCGGCCAGTCCTTCGTCGCCAACAATGTGGACCCGGCCGAAATCACGCGCTTTCTGGAAGCCGAACTCGCGGCTTAAGCGAACTCGCGGCCTGAGCGGGCGCGCGGCGCGAAGCCGCGTCTCGATCGTCAGCGAAGCGGAGCGCCGCTCGGCGTTTCGCGGCGGAAGGGCCGCTTGGCCAGCCAGATGCGTCGCCAGCTTTGCGGAACCACGAGGCTGGCAAGTGCAAGACCGAGAGCCACGCCGGCCACCACCAGAATCGCCGCACCCCCTGAGCGCTGCGTGACGAGAGCGCCCGTGAGCGCGCCTGATAGCATTCCCGCCCAGGGCACGATCTGCGTCCACCAGCCCTTCGTGTGGTGGCCGAGAAGAAAGCGCCCGAGCCCCCGGCCGAAGCGCGACAGAGCGCCCGAAACATAGGTGACGCCGAGCGCCTGCCCGTCGACTTCCTCCAGCGCGGCGTTGAGCGCGCCCATGGCGAAGACCAGCGCCGGCACGCCGTGAGACGGCTCGCCGAAGAGCAGCGGCACCAGCGCGAGCAGCCCGACCAGCGCCAGAAGACCCGGCTGGCTTCCCCGTGTCCAGCGCATGAACAACACGCCAAATGCGTTGCCGACCACGAAGATCGCGATCACGAACCCGAGGCGCAGGATCGCGTCCGTCTCGCCCGAGGACAGCGCGATGGCCAGTCGCGTCGTATTGCCGCTCATGAAGGACACGAAATCGCCGGCCAGGAGAAAACCGACGACATCCGTCATGCCCGCCAGAAAGCTGAGGCTGGCGGCAAACAGGAGGCCGGTGGCGAGGCGAAGACGATTGCGACGGCGAAGCCGCGTGCGCATCGAAGGAAAGCCGCCCGGTTCAGCGGCGCGTCGGTTCGCCCGGCGCGGACGCCTCGATCGCCAGCGCATGGACGCCGCCGGCCAGTTCCTCGGCCAGTGTCGCATTCACGGCGCGGTGCCGCTCCACCCGGCTTTTGCCCGAAAAGGCCTGCGACACGATGCGCACGCGGAAATGGGTTTCGCCCGTTCCGTCGAAGCCGCCATGATGATCGCTGCCGCCATGGTGGTGGCCGGCGTGGAGGTGGCTTTCGTTCACGACCGCCAGGGTTTCCGGGCCGAAAGCCTCGCGCAGCTTCGTTTCGATACGGGCCTGAATGGTCATGATCGCGCCTCACATTTGTTCAAACGGACAAGCGATCCACCACCCGGATCGACAAGCCCGCTCCCATAGGGGACAAGGAGCCTGTTGTGGACGGGTTTTCGCGTCTGTCAATTCTTGTTCGCGCTCCTCCGGGGCCCCATAATCGGCCGTGATGACACTCGACTCCAAACTCTTCGACCAGATCCGCGTCAAACCCGCCGGCAAGAAGGCCGCGGAGAAGGTGCGTGCGCCCGAATGCATGTGGGAAGGCTGCGACCAGCCGGGCACCCACAAGGCTCCGCGCGGGCGCGACCATGAAGGTCAGTATCTGAACTTCTGCGTCGACCATGTGCGCCTCTACAACAAGTCCTACAATTACTTCTCGGGTCTCGGAGACGACGACATCCAGAAGTATCTGAAGGACTCGCTGACCGGCCACCGCCCGACCGCCCCGATGGGCACCAACAATTCGGCAGGCCCGCGCTCGGCCTCCGCCATGCCCTCCTCGCTTCCGAGCGGGCGTCCGCGCCGCGTCAACGCGCGCATCCACGACCGCTTCAATCTGTTCGAGGGCGGCGCGGCGCCGGCCAAGCCCGCGCCGGTCAAGAAGCCGCGCACGCTGGAGTCGAAGGCGCTGGACACGCTGGGCGTTCCTCAGACCGCCGATGCCGAGTCGATCCGCATCCAGTACAAGGCGCTGGTGAAGCAGTATCACCCCGATTCCAACGGCGGCGATCGCGGCTCGGAAGATCGCCTGCGCGAAGTCATTCAAGCCTACAAGCTTTTGAAGCAGTCGGGCTTCTGTTAATCCGGGACGAATCGGATCGTCCGGTCCGCTTTCGCTCCGCCTGGGCTTGTCCCGAAACGCAAGTGACGAAGATTGGTGGCGCACGGCCCTGATGCGGCCTTTCTCGCGCCGTTGGAGGTATGATGAGTGCAGCGGAACTGGAAGTGGCGAACCTCCCCGACGCCATGATCTCCGTCCGCGAGACCTTCGGTTTCGATAGCGACCTGAAGGTGCCGGCCTATAGCAAGACCGATCCGCACGTTCCCGAGATCGATCCGGACTATCTGTTCGACAAGCAGACGACGCTGGCGATTCTGGCGGGCTTCGCCAAGAACCGGCGCGTCATGGTTTCGGGCTCGCATGGCACGGGCAAGTCCACCCATATCGAGCAGGTCGCCGCGCGGCTGAACTGGCCCTGCGTGCGCCTCAACCTCGACAGCCACGTGTCGCGCATCGATCTCGTCGGCAAGGACGCGATCACGGTTCGCGAAGGCAAGCAGGTCACGGAATTCCGCGACGGCATCCTGCCCTGGGCCTATCAGAACAATGTCGCGCTCGTGTTCGACGAATACGACGCCGGCCGCCCGGACGTCATGTTCGTGATCCAGCGCGTTCTGGAATCCTCGGGCCGGCTGACGCTGCTCGATCAGGCCCGCGTCATTCGCCCGCACCCCGCCTTCCGCCTGTTCGCCACCGCCAACACGGTCGGCCTCGGCGACACGACGGGCCTTTATCACGGCACGCAGCAGATCAATCAGGCGCAGATGGACCGCTGGTCGATCGTCACCGTCCTGAACTACCTGCCGCATGACAACGAGGTCGGGATCGTTCTGGCGAAGGCCAAGCATTTCCAGACCGACAAAGGCCGCGCCCAGGTCTCCAAGATGGTGCGCGTGGCCGATCTCACGCGCTCGGCCTTCCGCAACGGCGACCTGTCCACCGTCATGAGCCCGCGCACGGTGATCACCTGGGCCGAGAACGCCGAGATCTTCGGCGATATCGGCTTTGCCTTCCGCCTGACATTCCTCAACAAGTGCGACGATCTGGAGCGGCCGCTGGTCGCCGAGTTCTACCAGCGCGCCTTCGGCGAGGACCTGCCGGAATCGGCCTCCAACCTGGTGCTCGACTAAGACCATGGCGCGCCCCGGAGACAATTCGGCCAAGGGGCAGCGCCCCAAGACCACCGACCGCGAGCCGTTCCGCCGCGCGGTCGCGGGCTGTATGCGCGCGATTTCGGGCGATGCGCAGCTCGAAGTCACCTATGGCAATGACCGCCCCGGTCTGACGGGAGATCGGGCGCGCCTGCCCGAGCTGCCCAAGCGCGCAGGCCAAACCGAAGTCGCCGTGGTGCGTGGCCTGTCGGACGCCATGGCCCTGCGGAAGGCGCGACACGACGCGCGCATCCACGCGACGCTCTCGCCCGACGGGCGCGGCGCGCGCGCCGTGTTCGACGCCCTGGAGCAGGCGCGCTGCGAGGCGATCGGCGCCAATGCCATGCCGGGCGTCGCCGACAATCTCGCCTCCATGCTGGAGGACAAGTATTTCCGCTCCAACCTCACCGACGTCACCGACCGCACGGAAGCCCCGCTCGAAGACGCCATCGCCCTGATGGTGCGCGAGCATCTGACCGGGCGGCCCGTCCCCCCGAGCGCGCGGGCTCTGGTCGATGTCTGGCGCGACTGGATCGAGGAAAAGGCCGGCCCGCAATTCGAGCGGCTGGGCGACACGATCGAGGATCAGCGCCTCTTCGCGCGCACGCTGCGCGACATGCTCGTGTCCATGGAGATGGCGGAGGAACTCGCCGACGAGTCTGACGATTCCGACGAGGAGTCGCCCGACGAGGCCGGCGACAACCAGACGCGCGATCAGGAAGACAGCGGGGCCGAGAAGGAAGCGGGCCAGGACGAGGCCGAGCCGCAGGAAGCCGAGGGCGAGGCCGAAAGCGAGGATGCGAGCGAGGCCGAGACCTCCGAGCAGACCAGCGACGAGCCGACCGAGGACGAGGACGTCGATTCGGAAACGCCCGGCGAATCGCGCCGCCCGAACCAAGCGCTGCCGCGCGATCTCGGCGACACGGATTATCAGGTCTTCAACGAGAGCTTCGACGAGACGGTGGGCGCGGAAGAGCTGTGCGACGAAGCCGAGCTCGACCGGCTGCGCTCCTTCCTCGACAAGCAACTCGCCTCGCTGCAAGGCGCGGTCGGACGGCTGGCCAACCGGCTTCAGCGCCGCCTCATGGCGCAGCAGAACCGCGCCTGGGATTTCGACCTCGAAGAGGGCTATCTCGACACGGCGCGTCTGACGCGCCTCGTGACGGACCCGCTCCAGCCGCTCTCCTTCAAGATGGAGCGCGACACGGATTTCCGCGACACGATCGTGACGCTCCTGATCGACAACTCCGGCTCCATGCGCGGGCGGCCGATCACCGTGGCGGCGACCTGCGCCGACATTCTCGCCCGCACGCTGGAGCGTTGCGGCGTCAAGGTCGAGGTGCTGGGCTTCACGACCCGCGCCTGGAAGGGTGGTCAGTCGCGCGAAGCCTGGCTCAAGGCCGGCAAGCCGCAGCGCCCCGGCCGGCTCAACGATCTCCGGCACATCGTCTACAAAAGCGCAGACGCGCCTTGGCGGCGGGCTCGGCGCAATCTCGGTCTGATGATGCGCGAAGGGCTCCTGAAGGAGAATATCGATGGCGAGGCGCTGATCTGGGCGCATAACCGGCTTCTCGCCCGCTCCGAGCAGCGGCGCATCCTGATGATGATTTCGGACGGCGCGCCGGTGGATGATTCCACGCTTTCGGTGAACCCCGGCAATTATCTGGAGCGGCACCTGCGCGCCGTGATCGAGGAGATCGAGACGCGCTCCCCGGTCGAGCTTCTGGCCATCGGCATCGGCCATGACGTGACGCGCTATTATCGCCGCGCCGTGACCATCTCGGACGCCGAGGAACTGGCGGGCGCGATGACCGAGCAGCTCGCCGCCCTCTTCGAAGACGAAGGCGCCCTGCCTTCGCGCCGCCAGCGTCGCGCCGCGGGCGCTCGTTGATCCGCGCTCGCCTTCGCGCGGCCTGCGCTCTTCTGGCGCTTCTGACGCTCGGTCCCGCCGGGGCCGAGCCGAGCGAGACCGTCGTCACCAGCCAGCCGATCACGCGCTTTCGTATCGGTTCCGACGAGACGCGCTTCGGCGCGCTCGATTATATCGGCGGTTTCAGCTACCGCTCGAGCGACCGGCGGCTGGAAGGCGTCTCCTCCATTCGGCTGCGCGAGGGCGGACGGCGCTTCCTGGCCGTGACGGACACGGGCTATTGGTTTCGTGGCGCGATCCGGCGCGATGCGGACGGAAAGCCTCTCGGCATCGACAGCGCGCAGGTCGCGCCGATCCTCGACCGATCGGGCCGCCCGCCCGCGCGCAAGGGCGATGCCGACGCGGAAGGTCTGGCGCTGGATGGGAGCCACGCCCTCGTTTCCTTCGAACGTGACGCGCGGATCGAGCGCTTCGACGCCGACGCGCCGGGACGTGGCAGCCCCGTCGCCATGCCCATTTCTCGCCGCGAGCTTCGCTCGAATGGCGGCTTGGAAACCATCGCCGTCTCGCCCGCCTCCTCCCCTCTGAAGGGCGCGGCCATCATCGTTGCGGAGAATTCGATCGACGCAGAGGGCAATCTGCTGGCGGGGATTCTGGGCCTCGGGGCCAAGGGGCTCTTCAGCGTGCGCCATGACAAGGTCTGGTCGGCCACCGACGGCGCCTTCCTCGACAACGGCGATTTCATGCTTTTGGAACGGCGCTATGAGGGTTTCGGGCGGATTGGAATGCGCATTCGCCGCATCGATGCGAACGCGATCCGACCCGGCGCGCTGGTGGACGGGCCTGTTATCATGGAAGCCGATTTCGGCAACGAGATCGACAATATGGAAGGGTTGGACGTCTGGACCAACGCGCGCGGCGAGACGATCCTTGCCGTGGTCTCGGACGACAACGGCTCCTTCTTCCAGCGCAATCTCTATCTGGAATTCCGTCTGCGCGACGATGCCCCCACAGAGGCGAGCCGGACGCCCTGAGGCATCCGGCTGCATGTCGTCAGACCGAGACGGCCTGCGTGTCCCGGTAGGGCAGAACGCTGTTGATCACCACGCGGTAGGGCACGAGGCCGAAGATCGCAATCATCAGCTTCACGCCGAAATCCCCAAGCGCCCAAGAGAGCCAGCGCGGGGCCTCCACCGGCAGCAGGCCGAAGAGCGGCGCGTGTTCCAGCGAGAAGGCATCATTCGGCCCGAGGAAGACGAAGAGCGGCGCGAAGGCGACGGTGAAGAAGGTGAGCGTGTCCAGCACCGTGCCGAGAATGCCGCTGGCGAGCGGTGCCTTCCACCAGGACATGAGGCGCAGGCGATTGAAGACGAGAATGTCCAAGAGTTGCGCCATCAGGAAGGCCGTGCCGCTGGCGAGCGCGATGCGCAGGAGACGCCCCGCTTCCGTCTCGAACGGCACGAGGCCGAGCCGGTAGAGAATCGGCGGGAACAAGACGGAGCTGACAACCGCCAGACAGAAGCCGAGATACACGACCCGGCGCGCCATGGACGGGCCATAGAGCCGGTTGTTCACATCGGTCACGATGAAGGCGAAGGGATAAACGAAGGCGCCCCAGGTCAGAAGATCGGCGAGCTTCAAAGGCCCGATCTCACCCTGCACGGGAAACTGAACGGAGACGTTGGAGAAGAGCACGATGATCGTCATGGCGATCACCGGCAGCACGTAGCGGCGCGAAGAGGTCACGGTTTGGTCCATTTTTTTAGGCTGGGGTATGGCACCAGCGGTCGATGGGAGCCCCCGACAAATCGGAAGCGGCGTCTCGGGACGAAACACCGCCCCAAAAAACAAGAAGCGCCACCGCGAGCGGTAGCGCTTCCCAATCGGTCCCTCAGGATCGAAGGATCAGGCGGCCTGGGCCTCGCCGGCGACCTTCTTGGCGATCTGGCGCTTCAGAAGGCGCGCGCGGGGCGACAGCTCGATCTCGGCGGCCTTCGCGAGGAAGGCGTCGAGGCCACCGCGATGCTCGACCGAGCGCAGCGCATGGGCGCTGACGCGCAGGCGGAAACGCTGGCCGAGCGCGTCGGAGATCAGCGTGACCTGGCAGAGGTTCGGCAGGAAGCGGCGACGCGTCTTGTTATTCGCGTGGCTGACATTGTTACCGGACTGGACGGCCTTGCCGGTTAGTTCGCAAGCGCGCGACATGGGATCACCTTTCAAACAAATCGATACGGCCTTGCGGGGCGCGCCGCCGCCGGACGGCAGCGCGATCATCGACCCCATGGCATGATCGGAAAATCGTGGGTTCCTATAGTCTCCGCGCTCTTCTGCGTCAACCCGCCGTCATAAAGCTGTGCCGCCCCCTTGCGCCCGGTCCCCCTCGAATCCCATCCTTTGGGAACGCCTCTCGCCCTGCTCCGGCCACTCGCCCGCGGGCGCGGCTTCTGCTTCCGGCACTCCGGCCAAGGATATCCGTATGTTCGCACGCCTCGCGCTTCTCGGCCTCGCCCTGATGAGCTTCGCCCCGGCGGCTGAGGCCCAGAGCGCCCTGAAGACCGAGTATCGCATTTCGCTCATCGGCCTTCCGGTCGGCCGCGCGAGCTTCGAGACGCGCCTTTCGCCGACGCGCTATTCGGTCAAAGGCCAGCTCGCCTCGGCCGGGCTTGCCGAACTCGTGTCTTCGACGCGCGGCTCAAGTTCCGTGTCGGGCCGCATCACCGGAAACCGGCTTTTGCCCGAGCGATACCGGCTGCAATATACGAGCGACAAGAAGTCCTGGCGGGCCGATGTGCGCTATCGCAACGGGCGCGCCGTCTCCTCCGACATCGCGCCCCCCGCGCAGACCCCGCCGCCCTCCGACTTCATTCCGGTAAAGCCTTCGCAACTCGCCAGCGTCGTCGATCCCCTGGGCGGGTTGATGATCAAGCCGGGCAGCGACCCGGCCGCCATCTGCCGCCAGCCGGTTCCCTTCTATGACGGCTGGTCGCGGCTCGACCTCGTCCTGTCGCCGGGCGACGGCGAGCAGGACTTTCAGGCCGAAGGTTTCTCCGGCAAGGCCATCGCCTGCAACGCGCGCATCCGCCCCGTATCGGGCTATCGCACCTCGTCCAACGGCATCAAGTTCCTGCAAGAGCGCACGATCCAGCTTTGGTTCGCGCCGATCGGCCAAAGCGGCATCTACGCGCCGGTCTATGTCCGCATTCCGACGCAGGTCGGCCCGCTGACGCTGACGGCGACCCGATTCGCCAAGCCCTGAAAACCAAGCCTTAGAGCCTATTTAAGAACTCGGTCGGGTCGGCGCGACGGGCCTTTTCCGGCCCCGTTTCGTTGCCCCTCCACCGCCGGTTTTCCAAACGGTCTCTCAGAAATCGAGCACGCCTTCGATCAGGATCGACACGTCGCCGCCGATCAGAATGTCCTGCCCACGCGGGGCGACGTGAACCCGGCCGTGACGCGCGATGCAGCGCCCTTGCGCGGCGACATAGGGTTGGTTCAGCCGCCCTTCGGCCTTCAGCCAGCAGGCGATGGCCGCATTGAGCGAGCCGGTGATCGGATCTTCCTTCACGCCGTGCCAGATGTCGATCATCCGCACCTCGACATCGACCTCGGAGCCCGTCGGGTACGCTCCCAGAAGACCGATCGCCCGTTCCTCGGGAAAGCTCGCGCCGCTCGCGTCGGCGCGCAGCACACAGTCGGCGTCGCGCAGTTCCAGAAACTCCCAGACCGGGCCGTTGGTCAAAAGCGCCGAGCGCAGAATATCGGCCGGATCGATCCGCAGGGCGCGGGCGGCCGATTCGAGCCGGTCCGGGGCCAGCGGCTCGATGCGCGTCGGCGGCGCGACGAAGGCCGGGCGCTCGCCCGACACGTCGATCTCCACCACGCCCACCGCGCATTCCTGCCGCACCAGGCTCGGCTCCTTGGGCACGCCGCCCGCATGAAGCCAGCTCATGCAGCTGCCGAGCGTCGGATGCCCCGCAAAGGGCAGCTCACGCGTCGTGGTGAAAATGCGTAGGCGATAATCGGCCGCGGGGTCGGACGGCAGCAGAAGAAAGGTCGTCTCGGCCAGATTCGTCCAGCGCGCGAAGCGGGCCATCTCCTCCTCAGACAGCCCCTCCCCGTCGAGCACCACCGCCAAGCCATTGCCCTGCGCCGCCAGCGGAGAAAACACATCGCACTGAATGAAACGCCGCCGCATGGATTGACCTCGAATCTTGACCTTTTGGGTCGAGAGTAAAGCGTTCTTCCAAAAGGAGACAAGCTTCAGGTCGGGCTGAACCTCGAGACTGATCCAAAGGTCTTTAACCCAAATCTTCGATCCACACGGCCTCAATGTTGCCCAAGCCACACGCCAAACGCGATATTTAGGAAATTATCTCTATGTAATCGGAAGCAGATGAGTCGACGCAACACGCCTCGCGTGTTTTTTGCAGACTACCTGTCTTTCTGATCGTATCGAAAGTCCAACCGTCCCATGTGCATCTATTGCGGCAATCCCCTGCATCACATGAACGATGCCGCTGGGGTGATACAGGGTCTAGCCGCCTTGAACAGCGATGCGCGCGGCAGCGGCACCTACAACAACAAACCCTCCTTCACCGTCGCCCAGGCTGCGGCTCAGATCGGCCGAGGCGATCTGACATGGAACGGTTCGGGCCAAGCCACTTTGGGCCTGTCGGCCGTCGTGACCTATGATTTCCGCACGAGCCCGCCCGCGAGGATGCCGGTCGATACGGGCGGCTTTTCCGCTTTCAATGATCAACAGATCGCGCAAACCCGACTGGCCCTGCAATCCTGGGCCGACGTGGCGAATGTCGCCTTCAAGCAGGTGACGCCCGGGGCGGCGACAAGCGCCGGCGCCCAGGACAACGCGCAGATCCTCTTCGGCAATTACGCGTCGGGAATGTCGGGAGCGGCCGGCTTCACCTATTATCCCGACCCATCGGGTCGATCGAACGTGGCTGGAGACAGCTGGTACAATTCCACCTACAGCTACAACACCGCCCCGACGCTTCTCGGCTATGGCCGGCAGGTTCTGGCGCATGAGATCGGCCATGCGCTGGGGCTCAAACATCCCGGCGACTATAATGCGACCGACAGCACGCCCCTCACCTACGCGGCCGATGCCGTGTATTATGAGGACTCGCGTCAATACACGATCATGAGCTATTGGTCGGAAGCGCATACGGGCGGCCAGTTTGGCGAAGCCGATGCCTCTGCGCCCTTGATGGACGACATCGCCGCGATCCAGCGGTTGTATGGTGCCAATTCCACCACGCGCACGGGCAACGACATTTACGGCTTCCACTCCAATACCGGGCGGGACTTCCTGTCGGCGGCGGATGCGACCTCAAAGCTGATCTTCTGCGTTTGGGATGCCGGCGGGAACGACACGTTCGACTTTTCCCTGTATCAGCAGAACCAGACGATCGACCTTCATGCGGGGGCCTTCTCCGATGTCGGCGGCCTTGTTGGCAATGTGTCCATCGCAGTCGGCGTCACGATCGAGAACGCGATCGGCGGCGCCGGCAACGACAGGATCACCGGCAACGCGGCCGACAACCAGCTCTTCGGCAATGATGGCAACGACACGCTGATCGGCGGCGGCGGAAACGACACGCTGGATGGGGGCGCAGGCGACGACACGACGATCCTCGCGAATGCGCTTGCCTCCTACGACCACCGGATCAGCATCGACGGTTCGGTGTTGCTGCGCGAGAGCAACGGCGCGGGCGCTCGCGATGTCGTGCGAAATGTCGAGCATTTCCAATTTTCCGACGGGTCGGTTCAGCTCGACCCCGGCCATCCGCTCTTCGATCCGTTCTATTACGCGGCCACGCAGCGCGACGTTTATGCGGCGGGGGTCGATCCCCTCGCGCATTTCAACGCCAGCGGTGTTCGCGAGGGCCGCAATCCCAATCCCTATTTTGATGTGAAAGCCTATCTCGCCGCCAATCCCGATGTCGCGAAGGCGGGCGTGAACCCGCTGGATCACTATGCGCAGAACGGAGCGGCGGAGGGGCGCGACCCCTCGCTGAATTTCGACACGCGCCTCTATCTGCATTTCAACCCGGACGTCGCTGCGGCCCACGTCAACCCGCTTCAGCACTTTCTCACGGCCGGTCAGGCAGAGGGGCGCGCGAGCTATAAAATCATCGGCCAACATATCGATGCGGACGATTTCGACGCCACCTATTATCTCATGGCCAATCCCGACGTAGCGGCCGCCCATGCGGACGCTCACCAGCACTATTCGGCCTATGGTTGGCGCGAGGGGCGCAACCCCAATGTTCTGTTCGATACGCGCTTCTACCTGAAGCAAAACAGCGATGTCGCCGCGGCCAAGATCGACCCGCTGGCGCATTACGCGGCCAATGGCTGGCATGAGGGGCGCAACCCGTCCGCCGCCTTCAACACGACGAAATATCTCGCCGACAATGCCGATGTCGCTCAGGCCGGCGTCGAACCGCTTCAGCATTTCCTGACGCACGGCGTGCTCGAGAATCGTTCGATCGCGGATTTCAGCGCTCTGATCGCCTGAAAGGTCGCCTGCCTTCGCCTATAGGTCCCCTCGCGGCGGCGTGCCGCAGGGGAGCTTCGCATCCCGGTGCGGTTTCGATCGTTGGACGGCCAAAGGAAATGCAACCGCGGGAGCATCCGATGGCCAGCACGGCAGAGCATACCGATCCGAAGCTTTGGGAAAAGGTGAAGGACAAGGTCACGAAGGGCGCCAAGGGCGGCAAGCCGGGCCAGTGGTCCGCGCGCAAGGCACAGATGGCGACCGCCGAATACGAGAAGGAAGGCGGCGGCTTCAAAGGCGAGAAGTCCAAGGACAACAGCCTTCAGCAATGGCAGGACGAGGACTGGGGCACGAAGTCCGGCAAGAAGAGCGCCGAGACGGGTGAGCGCTATCTGCCCAAGAAGGCCCGCGAGGCCCTGTCCGACAAGGAATACAAGAAGACCAGCGACAAGAAGCGCGCCGACACCAAGAAGGGCGAGCAGCATTCGGCCCAGCCCAAGGACGTCGCCAAGAAGACCGCAGCTTATCGTGATGGCAACGAGGGCGGCCAAGAGCACACCAAGGCCGAGCTTTATGCGGAAGCCCGCAAGCGCGACATTCCCAACCGGTCCAAGATGAGCAAGGCCGAGCTGGAAAAGGCGCTGGCGCACTGACGCGGCGGCTCCGCGCGGTTCCCTCGCGGCGGCGCGGAGCCTTTTTTCCACCGCTGAAAGACCGGATCGCCGATGGCATACAAGCGATCGACCAGCAAGGAACTTGAGTGCGGACAGGCTGTGACGCGGCAGCCCCCGCCTATGATCGCAAGCCAGCGACCCTGATTTGCGCAAGGATACAGCTGCCAACGTGCGAGGACATTAGGTAGAAGCTTCGAGCGGAAAGCGGCGGAGGGGTTCTCGTTTATAAGCGAGCATCGACGCGCCGAAGGTTCCGGCAGAAAAATTCGATCCGCCCACCCCACCAGATCTCGTCGGCAGGTTTCGGAACAGCCGATGCGAGCGCCCCAACAGGCCAAGGTGACGGGCGATCGCTCGCAGGCTGTTTCCAACCCTTCGCTTCTCGGCTCGATAATGCGAGTTCGACTGCCTTCGCGCGCAAGGATACAACTCGCTTGGCTCCGCCGCGCGTCCGTTGCTATCGTGGAGGCGGTTTGACGGAGGGGCGAGATGGCGACGGCGCTGGGATTTTCGGCCATTTTGATGTGGTCGCTTTTGGCGCTGCTGACGGCGCGCAGCGGTGCCGTGCCGCCGCTCCAGCTCAATGCCATGTGTTTTGGGTTGGGAACGCTGGTCGGTCTCGCCGCGCTGAAACTGCGCGGCGTGCCGCTTTCGGTGTTCCGACAGCCGCCCGCCGTCTGGACGCTCGGCGTCATCGGCTTGTTCGGCTATCACGCGCTCTATTTCGCGGCCTTGCGCAGCGCGCCAGCCGCGGAAGCCAGCCTCATCGCCTATCTCTGGCCGCTTCTGATCGTCTTGGGCTCGGCCATGTTGCCGGGCGAGAAGCTGCGCTGGTTCCATCTGGTCGGCGCACTGCTTGGCCTGTCCGGAGCGGGCCTCATCATCGCCGGCAAGGGCGATGGCCTGTCCTTCGAGGGCGGGCACGGGCTCGGCTATGCGCTGGCGGGCCTTTGCGCGCTGACATGGTCGAGCTACTCGCTTCTGTCGCGCCGCTTCCGCGATGTACCGAGCGATGTCGTGACCGGTTTCTGCGCGGCGACCGCGCTTCTCTCCCTGCCCGCGCATTGGATGTTCGAGACGACGGTCTGGCCCGCAGACGGCGGCCAATGGCTCGCCGTCGTGCTTCTGGGTCTTCTGCCGGTCGGCGCGGCCTTCTATGTCTGGGATTACGGCGTGAAGCGCGGCGACATCCAGCTTCTGGGCGCGGCGAGCTATGCCGCACCGCTTCTCTCGACGCTGGTCCTCATCCTCTTCGGAGAGGCGCAGGCGACATGGGCGCTGGCGCTCGCCGCCTGTCTCATCACGCTCGGCGCGGTTCTGGCCGCGCTGCCGATGTTTTCCCGGCTGCGCGATGGCCGGCTGACGAACAGCGCTTAACCTCTAGTTCCACGGCTGCACGCCCCGAAGGAAAGGCAGCCCATGTCCGCTTCGTACCGTCCCCTCGCTCTCGTCACGGGAGGCTCTTCCGGCATCGGCACGGCCTATGTCCGGCATCTCGCCTCCACGGGATACGAGATCCTGGCGGTCGCGCGTCGGCGCGAGGCGCTGGAGGCGTTGAAGAGCGAGATCGAAGCCTCGCATAGCACGACGGTCGAGGTGCTGCCGGCGGACCTCGAATCGGACGAGGGCCTGTCGCGCGTGGTAGAGCGCCTGCGCCAAGGCAGCTTCGTCACCATGCTCGTCAACAATGCCGGCTTTGCCGCGCGCGGTCAGATCGGCGAAATGGATCTGGCCGCCTTCGACCGGATGATCCGGCTCAATGTCGTCGCCGTCGCCCATCTGACGGACGCGGCCATGGCGCGGATGCGCGTGGAGAACCGAGGCACGATCATCCAGATTTCGTCGGGCACCATGTTCATGCAACTGCCCGGCAACTCGGCCTATGGCGCGTCCAAGAATTTCGTCACGGGCTTCACCCGCACCCTCCAAGCCGAAGCCGAGGGCACGGGCATCCGCGTTCAGCTTCTGGTGCCGGGCGTCATCGCGACGGACTTCCACCTCGTCGCCGGCAACGATCTTTCGCGCTTTCCGCCCGAGCGCGTCATGTCGGCGGACGATCTCGTCACCGCCTCGCTGCGCGCGTTGGAACTCGGCGAGCCCGTCTGCATCCCCTCCGTGCCCGATATCGCGGACTGGGACGCCTATGTCGCGGCCGAGCAGCAGCTCTCGGCCAACGCCTCGCGCGACAAGCCGGCCGCGCGATACCATGTGACCATGTGACGAGTTGAGGCCGGCTCGGTTACCCGCCCCGCGCCGGGCGCGGAATGGGGCGCCAGTCCTTCGGGGCCATCTCGAAGCTCTCGAAACGGAAGCCGGGCGCGACGGTGCAGCCGACCAGCGTCCATTCGCCGAGACTCGTCGCCGTCTGCCAGCAGCCGGCGGGAACGGTTAGTTGCGGCATCTCACCGATCAGGATGCTCGGCCCGAGCCGATGCGAGGACGCGTCATGCCCGTTGGGCGAAAGCGTCAAGGCCAGCGGCGCGCCGGCATGCCAGTGCCAGGTCTCGGCCGCGTCCGTCACGCGGTGCCATTCCGAGGTTTCGCCGATGTCCAGAAGATAGAGGATGGCGGTGGAGCGCGAACGCCCCTCCCCGTCCACCGCCTCGTCCCGGAAGGTTTCGCGATACCAGCCGCCTTCGGGATGGGGCTGGAGCTTCAGCCGTGCGATGACGTCCCGCGCCCTCAATATCTGTTCCTCTTCTCGCGCAGCGCCGCGAAGATCGCGACGGGATCGGCCCCTTCCATGCCGAAGGCGGCGGCCAACTCGGGATCGTCCGCCCGCAGAAACGGGTTGGTCTTCTTCTCCCGCCCGAGCGCGACGGGTAGCGTCGCGCGGTGCTCGACCCGCAGCGCCTCGACCTCTTTCACCCGCTCCTGCAACAGGAGATTGCCGGGATCGACATCCACGGCAAAGCGGGCGTTGGTCGCGGTGTATTCATGGCCGCAATAGAGCATCGTGTCGTCGGGCAGCGCGCGCAGGCGCTGGAGGCTCTCCCACATCTGCGCGGGGGTCCCCTCGAAAAGCCGGCCGCAACCGAGCGAGAACAGGGCGTCGGCGGCAAAGAGCGCCTTTTCCCCCGGCAGGAAATAGGAAATCTCGCCCGCCGTGTGGCCGGGCGTGTCGATGACCTCCACCTGGATGCGCCCCAGCGCGAAGCGATCGCCCCCACGCACAGGTCGGTCGAGCCCCGGAATGCGCGCCGCCTCGTCCGCAGGGCCGATGATCTCGCAACCGAACCGCGCCTTCAGCGCCTCGTTGGCGCTCACATGGTCGTCATGGTGATGCGTCGTCAGGATATGGGTCAGCCGCCAGCCTTCCTGCTCGAGCGCGCGCAGGATCGGCCCTTCTTCCGGCGCGTCGATCGACAGCGTGATGCCGCTGTCCTGATCATGCAGGAGAACGCCGAAATTGTCCCGGCGGCAGGTGAATTGTCGGATCGAAGCGACCAATGCGCTCTCCCTCGTTTCGCGGCTTAGAGCGCCTAACAAAACCTCTGGGCGGAGGCTGGCCGAGGGATTTTTGTCAATCCACGCGGAGCGAAGCGCAGTCGATGCCGGCGGCATCGGCAAGCATTCGCGACAAAGTGGTTGGCAAAAAGACCCGGCCAGCCGACCCCCGAGGTTTTGTTAGGCGCTCTCATGCCGCCAGAGATAGGGCATCGCGGCCCGGCAACAAAACAGCGGTGCGAAGGCGCGCGCATTGCGTTAGGGTCGAACACGAAGTGCAACAGCCGCGAGCCTGCGATTGAACGCCGACATCACCGAATTGCGGGACTTCTATGCCACCCGCCTCGGCGAGGCCGCCGTGCGCTCGGTCGCGATGGCCTTAGGTCCGATCTGGAAGCCGATCCCACAGGAGCGGCTGGTCGGCATCGGCTATGCCATTCCCTATCTCGATAAGCTTGCCACTGATTCGGAGCGCCGCCTCGCCTTCATGCCCGCCGCTCAAGGCGCGGTGAACTGGCCGGTGCATCAGCCCTCGCTGACCGCCCTCGTCCATCCGGCCGAGCTGCCGCTGGGTGACGCCTGCATCGACCGCATCCTCATGGTCCATGCGCTGGAATTTGCCGAAAGCCCGACGGAGATGCTGAGCGAAGCCTGGCGCGTGCTGGCGCCCGGCGGGCGGCTGGTTCTGGTTTTGCCGAGCCGGCGCGGCGTCTGGACCCGCTTCGAGCACACGCCTTTCGGCTCGGGCCGGCCCTGGTCGCGGACCCAGGCGACGCAGCTCCTGCGCGAGACCATGTTCACGCCCTCGGGCTTTTCCGACGCGCTGCATTTTCCGCCCTTTCGCCGCGCCGGCCTTCTCAACATCGCGCCGCTCTGGGAGCGGATGGGGCGGCGCGGCTGGCCGATCTTCTGCGGCGCCATCATCCTGGAGGCGACGAAGCTCGTGTATCGCGGCATTCCCGTCACGCATCGCGAAAAGCAGCGTCTGCGCCGCCTGCGCCCGGTTCTCCTGCCGCATGGCGCGCCGGCCCTTCACCGCTGACACGAGTTTTCCTTCCAGCCCTTACGGAGACACCCCATGCAACAGCGCAAGCTCGGCCCCGATCTCACGGTCTCCGCCCTCGGCCTCGGCTGCATGGGCATGTCGGAATTCTACGGCGAGGGCGACGATGCCGAGTCGCTCAACGTCATCCACCGGGCGCTCGATCTCGGCGTCACCTTCATCGACACGGCGGACATGTATGGCGTCGGCCATAATGAGGAGCTGGTCGGCCGCGCGCTGAAGGGACGGCGCGACAGCGTCATCCTCGCCACCAAGTTCGGCCATATGCGCGCGCCGACGGGCGAGCGGCTCGGCATCAACGGCCGGCCGGACTATGTGCGCAAGGCCTGCGACGCCAGCCTCCAGCGCCTCGGCGTGGAGCGGATCGATCTCTACTACCAGCACCGGGTCGATCAGAACGTTCCGATCGAGGACACGGTGGGCGAGATGAGCCGCTTGGTGGAAGAGGGCAAGATCGGCTTTCTCGGCCTGTCGGAAGCCGGGCCGCAGACGATCCGCCGCGCCCACGCGACCTGGCCCATCGCCGCGCTTCAGACCGAATATTCCCTCTGGAGCCGCGACCCGGAAGAGGAAATTCTTCCGGTCCTGCGTGAACTCGGCATAGGCTTCGTGCCCTATTCCCCGCTCGGACGCGGCTTCCTGACGGGGCGTTTCCCCACGCGCGAGGCGATCCCCGAGGACGACTATCGCCGCACCGCGCCGCGCTTTGCCGAAGGCAACATCGAGAAGAACCGCCAGCTCCTGCGCACGGTCGAAGGCGTTGCCGAGCGCCACGCCGCCCGCCCCTCGCAGGTGGCGCTCGCCTGGGTCTTGGCGCAGGGAGAGGACATCGTGCCCATCCCCGGCACCAAGCGCATGAAGTATCTGGAAGAGAACACCGACTCGGTGAATGTCACGCTGTCCGCCGACTATCTCGCCGAACTCAGCGAGACCTTCGCCCCCGGCAAGGTCAGCGGCGAGCGCTATGGCGAGGCGAGCTTGAAGATGGTGGGGCTGTAACAGGCTCGCGTCATCGAAGCGGCACGCACGGCCGATAGAAGGTCGAGCGGCCCGGAAACGATCGTTCTGCGTTTGGCCTGCGATACGAGGAAGCTTTCCGTCCATGCGCGCGCGCTCCGACATACAGGCGCAGTATCCCTACCTCTTGCATACGAACCGCGAGCTCGGCCTGATGCTGGCAGGCATCAAGCCGGCCGCCTTTTTCGGAGATGTGGTGGATGCCCTCGCGCCCGTGCTGGTTCGCTACCTCAGCCGGTTCGATCGCCATGTCTCAGCCGGCCGTCTCGTTCGGCGGGACTGCTGCTTGGACCCGAGACCGCGGCTCCCGTGGAGAATGCACCGCATCTATTTCGCCCTGCCCGCCGAAGAGTGGCGGATCGACGAGTTGATCGCTCTGCACGACGCGATGTTCATCGACCGGATTTGGTCGGTGGAGACCGAGCGGCGCGAGGGAGAACTCTTGGGCTATGAAGACTGGATGAACGATTTCCACCTCGCCCGACTGGCACGGCTGGCAGAGAAACGAGACACGGGCACGCTCGATCAAACCGTCGCGGGCTGATGCCTTTCCCTGCCTCGTCCTTATGGAGAAGGATGGCTTCCCTCACCGCTTCAAGACGAACACCGCCTGCTGACCGAACAGGTTCCACAGCCACCAGGGCATCCGCACGCCCAAGCGCTCGCCCGAGGCGTTGAGTGCGACGGCGGTTTCGACCTCGGCGCCCACTTCGCGCGCGAGGTCCACGAAATCGCGGATCGTGCAAAAATGGATGTTGGGCGTGTCGTACCAGGAATAGGACAGACTCTTGGTCACCGGCATCCGCCCCTTGAAGAAGAGGGACGAGCGCACGGTCCAATGGCCGAAATTCGGGAAGGAGACGACCGCGCGCCGGCCGATCCGCAGAAGCTCGGAGAGGACGAGCTTGGGATTGTCGGTCGCCTGGATGGTCTGCGACAGGATCGCGTAGTCGAAAGCCCCGTCGGGATAATGGACGAGATCGCGGTCGGCATCGCCCTGGATCACCGACAGGCCGCGCCGCACGCATTCGTTGACGCCGGGCTGCGACAGTTCGATGCCACGCACATCCACGCCGCGCCGGCTCTGGAGAATTTCCATCAGGGAGCCGTCGCCGCAGCCGATGTCTAGCACGCGGCTGCCGCGCGCCACGAGATCGGCGATGAGTTCGAGATCGACGCGCCGGCTGGGCGCCTCCGCGACCTCGGCCGTGGTCGGAACGGGGGCGGCGGTCACGCTCATGGCAGAAGGCCCCGGGCCTTGGCGGCGGAGGAGACGAAGCCCTGCACCGCGCCGGTGAATTCCGGCTCGTCGAGAAGAAAAGCGTCGTGGCCCTTGTCGGTCTCGATCTCCACGAAGGAGACGGAGGCGGCATTGGCGTTCAGCGCATGGACGATCGTCCGGCTTTCGCTGGTGGGGAACAGCCAGTCGGACGAAAAGGAGACGAGGCAGAAGCGCGTCTTGGCCCCTCGGAAGGCCTCGGCCAACTTGCCCCCATGCTCGCCCGCGATGTCGAAATAATCCATCGCGCGGGTGAGATAGAGATAGGCATTGGCATCGAAGCGATCGACGAAGGTCATGCCCTGGTGGCGCAGATAGCTCTCGATCTGGAAATCGGCCTCGAAGCCGAAGCCGAGCTTTTCGCGATCCTGAAGGTTGCGGCCGAATTTGCGATGCAGCGCTGCTTCCGAGAGATAGGTCACATGCGCGGCCATGCGCGCGACGGCGAGCCCCTTGTGAGGGCGCGTGCCGTATTGGAGATAATGCCCGCCGCGCCAATCGGGATCGGCCATGACGGCCTGCCGGCCGACCTCATGAAAGGCGATGTTCTGCGAGGAATGGCGCGCGCCGGTGGCGATCGGCAGCGCCGCGAAGACGCGCTCGGGATAAGCCACCGTCCATTGCAGGCACTGCATCCCGCCCATCGAGCCGCCGATCACGGCGAAGAGCTGGCCGATGCCGAGCCGATCCATCAGCATCGCCTGCGCACGCACCATGTCTGGGATGGTGAGAACGGGCAGATCGAGCGCATAGGGCAGGCCGGTGGACAGATCGACCGAGGCCGGGCCGGTCGAGCCCATGCAGGAGCCGATGACATTGGAGCAGACCACGAAGAAGCGATCCGTGTCGATCGGCTTGCCTGGTCCGATCAGCGTGGACCACCAGCCGGGCTTGCCGGTCACGGGATTGGGGCTGGCGGCGTACTGGTCGCCCGTCAGCGCATGGCAGACATAGATCGCGTTGGACTTGTCGGCGTTCAGCTCGCCATAGGTCTCGTAGGCGATGTGAAAGGGAGACAGCGTGCGCCCGGCATCGAGGCGCAGCGGCTCGTTTTCGCCGAAATAGGCGACCTTGGACGAGGGCTGGCGGGCCTCGCGAATGCCGAGGTTTTCCCCGGTGACAGGATCGGCGATGATGGACATGACCTGTGCTATCGACTGCCGGGCGCGAAGGCAACAATCTTGCGCGCGCCCTCCCCTGCGCCCTGACGTTTCGGCCCGTGCCGGCTGCGGTCCTCGACAAGGCGGCGTGGCGGGTCTATGCGACCTCCAACGATTTTCGCCAACCTTGCAGGCTCGTTTCCCATGTCCGAACAGCGCGCGCGTCCCGTTCCCAAGCCCGGCGTTCTGGATATCCACGCCTATGTGCCGGGCAAGAGCCGCGCCCCCGAAGGCGTGAAGCTGCACAAGCTTTCCTCCAACGAGACGCCTTTCGGCGCCTCGCCCGCCGTGCAGGCGGCGCTCGCCGAAGTGGCGGCCCATCTGGAACTCTACCCAGACGGGCAGGCGAACGCGCTGCGCCAGGCGATCGGCGAGGTGCATGGGCTGAACCCCGCCAACATCCTCTGCGGCAACGGCTCGGACGAATTGCTGGGTCTTCTCGCGCAGGGCTTCTTGTCGCCGGGCGACGAGGCCATTCATACCGAGCACGGCTTCCTCGTCTACGACATCTATATCCGCGCGGCGGGCGCGGTGCCCGTCGTCGCCAAGGAGCGGGACGAGCGGGCGGAGGTGGACGCGATCCTCTCCTGCGTGAGCGAGCGCACCAAGATCGTCTTTCTCGCCAACCCGAACAACCCGACCGGCACCTATCTGCCGGCCGACGAAGTGCGCCGCCTTCATGCCGCTCTGCCGGGGCATGTGCTGCTGGTGCTCGACGCGGCCTATGCAGAATATGTCCGGCGCAACGACTATTCGTCCGGCCTCGAACTCGTGTCCGAGAACGAGAATGTCGTGATGACGCGCACCTTCTCGAAGATCCACGGCCTTGCCAGCCTGCGCATCGGCTGGATGTACGCGCCCGAAGCCATCGTGGACGCGCTGGACCGCATTCGCGGGCCCTTCAACCTCAACGCCATGGCCATCGCGGCGGGAGCCGCGGCCATTCGCGACCGCGCCCATGTCGACAAGACCGTCGCGCACAACAACGAATGGCTGGAGCGACTGACGGACGGTCTCTCCGCGCTCGGCCTGCGCGTGACGCCCTCGGTCGGCAATTTCGTGCTGGTCCATTTCCCGCAGGATTCCGGGCGCACGGCGGCCGAAGCCGATGCTTTCCTGACCGAGCGGGGCTTCATCCTGCGCCGCGTCACGGGCTACGGCTTCCCCCATGCGCTGCGCATGACGGTCGGCTCGGCTGAGGCCAACGAGGGCGTTCTCGCCGCGCTGAAGGAGTTCATGGGTCGATGACCACGCCGCTTTTCGACAAGGTCGCGCTGATTGGCATCGGCCTCATCGGCTCCTCCATCGCGCTCAATATCCGCGACCGGGGCTTGGCCAGCGAGGTCGCGATCGCCACGCGCCGGCCCGAAACGCTGAAGCGCGCCGAAGAGCTGAAGCTCGGCACGAGCTACCATCTCGACCCGGCCGAGGCCGTGGCCGGGGCCGACCTCGTGATCCTGTGCCTGCCGGTCGGCTCCTGCGGGGCGGCGGCAGCGGCCATCGGCCCGCATCTGAAGCCCGGCGCCATCATCTCGGATGTCGGCTCGGTCAAGGCCGCTGTCGTCTCGGCCATGCAGCCGCATCTGCCGGATCACGTCCATTTCGTGCCCGGTCATCCGATCGCCGGCACCGAACAGTCCGGCCCCGACGCGGGCTTTCTGGAACTGTTCGAAAACCGCTGGACCATCCTGACGCCGATCGAAGGCACCGACCCCGCCGCCACCGAGCGCCTCGTGCGCTTCTGGAAGGCGACGGGCGCGATGGTCGAGACCATGACGGCCGAGCACCATGACCTCGTGCTCGCCATCGTCAGCCATGTGCCCCATCTCATCGCCTACAATATCGTCGGCACCGCCGCCGATCTGGAAACGGTGACGCAATCCGAGGTCATCAAGTTCTCGGCTTCGGGCTTTCGAGACTTCACGCGCATCGCCGCCTCCGACCCGACCATGTGGCGCGACATCTTCCTGAACAATCGCGAGGCGGTTCTGGAAATGCTGGCGCGCTTTTCGGAAGACCTGGCCTCGCTCCAGCGGGCCATCCGCTGGGCGGACGGGGACACGCTGTTCGACCTCTTCACGCGCACCCGCGCCATCCGCCGCTCCATCGTGGAAGCGGGCCAAGACACGCAGGAGGCCAATTTCGGCCGTCTCAAGCCGCGCAAGGACCCGTGGAACGAAGGCTCCGCGCCGGGCGAATGAATGGAGGGCCGAGGCGGCGAAGCCTCGGCCCTGTCTCGGGTCGGTTCAGGGGCGCGGTGCCGGCGGCGTATTCGGCTTCGGCATTCCCGGCTTTGGCATTCCGGGCTGCGGCGGCGCGGCCTTGGGTCCGGCATCGGAGCGAGTGTCGCCCGTGTTCGCGCCATTCAGTTGGACCGGCTCACGGTTGGCGGGAAGATCGATCGACCGACCCGTGTTCAGCGGTTGCGCGTTGTTGGCGTCGGTCGGCGTCGTCTGCACATAGGCGCGCATCATCCACTGATACTTGGCGAGTTGCCCTTCCACCTCCTGCAGGATGTTGGAGGTCTCCGGGTCGTTTTCCTCAGACGCGCGGATCGCGCCGCGCACCTCTTCGCCCACCTGCTTGTAGGCCAGGGTGAACCAGCGCACGACCTCGCCGTCGTCGATGAAGCCGCCCGGAAACTCCGGCAGCGAAGAGGTCTGGACGATGGTCGTCGCGCGGCCGTCCGACGAGACGCCGATGGCGAGCAGGCGCTCGGCCACGAGATCGGCCATCTTGCCCCAGGCGGTGTGCTGCTCGTCGAGTTGCTCATGCAGGGGATAGAAGAACGGGCCGGACACGTTCCAGTGCGCCTGCTTGGTCTGGAGTTGCAGGGCCTGCAGTTCCGTCAGCGTGTTCTGAAGCGCGCGCACCGAGGCTTTCAGGCCCTCCTCGCCGCCATTGGGCGATATGTAGGGCGCCGAACTCACCTGATTGTTGGGATAGGGCGATGAGTCCTGCGGCACGGCTGGCGGCGTGGCGGGAGAGCTTGATCCCTCCGCGCCGATCTCCCGCAGCTTGGGCGCGAGGGCTTGGCCCTCGGTCCCGGCAACGGACGCCGCCAGCTCCTGGCCCGAGGGCGCGGCTTGGCTGGATGGTGCGGGCGCTGGCTGCGCCAACACCGGGAAAGTGAGGAGAACAGCGGCAAGAGACAGGGCCGAAGACGAGAGCAAACGGTTCAAGAGACATCTCCGAAAGGATGGGATGTCCGTCCAACAGGCCGAGTCGAGCGAAGGTTTCAGCTATACGAAAGCGTATAGAACGAACCATCGAACCGGCGACCGTCCGCCTCAGATGCGCGGCAGGCGGCCGAGCGGGATGAAGCCGAGGCGCGCTTCGCCATTGCGCACCTGAACGTCCACCACGGTCTTTCCGTCCTCCTGCCGGCCGGCAAAGCCGACCGCGCCGGCGATCGTCGTGGCGAGCCCGCCCGTGCCGGGCACGAGGACGCCGATCAGACCGGCGATGGCCTGCGGATTTTCCAGCGCGAGGCGAAAATCGCCCGAGAGTTCGCCCGTCGGCGACACGCTGAACGGGCCGGACAATTGCGCCCCGCCGCCGCCCGGCAGCGCAAGTTCGAGAAGGCGGATCGTACCGGCCTGCCCACGCAAGGCTTCCGAGACATTGGCGGCCGGAACGCCCGACCGCAGCCAGCCGGCCGCGCCGTCCACCGAGAGATCGGCGGAGAGATCGAAGGGGGGAAGCGGCGGGATGCCGGGGATCGTGGCGGCGATCGCCTTGTCGGTGAAGGCGAGGTCCAGCGCCGCGCCGTTCTGCCGCGCATGGGCTTCGAGATGCTGCGAACTGGCAATCGGCGCGCCGGCTTCCTGCCCGTTGCGGGCCGAGAGAACCGGCGCTTCCATCACCAGCGAAAAGCGCTCCAACCCTTCCGTCCAGAGCGTGCTGGAGGCTTGGGCCAGCGTCCAGTTCAGATGGAGCGGGGGCAGATCGGGCGTGTCCACCAGCGCGGGGCCGTCGAGTTCGGCGACGATATGGCTGGGGTCGTAGACCTGGGCGGCCGTGCGCAGCGCGCCGGTGGCGAGCCGCACGCCGTTCTGCGGCGCATCCACCGAGATCCTGTCGCAGGAGAGACCCAGCCGGAAGGGGAAGCCGAAGACCTGCCGGTTTTCGCACAGCACCACCGCGCCTTGGCCGGCCGCCGCATCCAGCGCCGAGGCGATGCGCCGGTCGAGCTCGCCCGCCAGCCAGTACCACCCGCCCGCGCCAATCGCGGCCAGAAGGATGACCAGCGCCAGAAGCCAGCCGAAGACGCGGCTGGCAGCCGAGCGTCGTGGAGCCTGCGCCGGTATGCTTGACCTTGCCATCGTCTCGTCCTTTTTCTCGCCAGAGGCGTCGTGGCCGGATTCGAGCCCGGCCGGCGCGCGTGGTTTCACAACCCGATTCGGCTCGGGGATGAGGCTGCATCAGTCAAACCGGGCAGGCTTGTGGCGTGCCCGCCAAGGGAATGGCAAGCGCTATGGGCGATTTGTGGGTGTTTGGCTATGGCTCGCTGATGTGGCGGCCGGGCTTTGCCTTCGAGGAGCGGGTGAAGGCCCGGCTCGGCGGCTTCCATCGCTCGCTCTGCATCTACTCCCATGTGCATCGTGGCACGCCGGAGCGGCCGGGCCTCGTCTTCGGGCTCGACCGGGGCGGCTCCTGCATCGGCATGGGATTTCGCGTCGCCGAGGCCCAGCGCGAGGAGGTGATCGCCTATCTGCGCGAGCGCGAACTGCCGACCAGCGTCTATAAGGAAACGACCCTGCCGATCCGCCTCGAGGACGGACGCCCCGTGCGCGCCCTCGCCTACATCGTGGATCGCGGCCATACGCAATATGCCGGGCGGCTGGACGTGGACACTGCGGCCCGGCTGGTGGCGGGCGGGCACGGCCAATCCGGCCCCAATGTCGATTATGTCCGCTCGGCCCATGAGGAAATCCGCCGGCTCGGCCTCACCGACCGCTGGCTCGGAGAGGTGGTCGCGCGGCTTTGACGGACCAGCTCAGACCGTCTGCGCCAGATGCGCGGCCAGAAGCGGGCTCACCGGCAAGGCCGGCTGTTCGGCGATGGCCCTTCGCATCAAGGTGTCGGACGAGGCTTCGATGCGCCCGCCGAGCGTCTTCAGCAACGCGTCTCGCTTCAGGCCCGGGCCGATCGGCTCCAGAAACTCCGCGCGGATCGTGCCGGGCTGACGGCGCACCGCCTGCCTTGGCCAGAACAGACCGGAATTGAGGCCGACCGGCACGATACTGAGGCCCAGCGCATCGTAGAGGAAGTGAATGCCGGGGCGATAGTTCGGCGCGGTGCCCGGCGCGGCGCGTGTGCCTTCGGGAAAGATGATGATCTGCCGCCCGTCCGCGATGGCTTTGCGCGCCTCGGCCAGAAGGCTCGGCAGCACCGCGCCGCGCCGCTTGCGATCCACGGGGATCATGCCCATGCGCTTGGCGTACCAGCCGAAGACCGGAATCTTCATCAGTTCCTTCTTGAGAATGAAGGTCGGCTTCTCGAACTGAGGCACGAGCGCGATCACCTCCCAGAAGGACTGATGCTTGGACGCCACGATCACCGGGCCGGCGGGAACATGCTCCTGCCCCGTGATCACCGAGCGCGTGCCGGCCGTGAGGCGCAGAAGCCAGAGACTGGAGCGCGCCCAGAACTTCACCAGCCGCCAGCAGACCCGCTCGGGCACGATGAAGAAGATCGGCAGATACAGGAGAATCTGCCCCGCCAGATTGGCGTAGAACAGGATCTGAAACAGGATGGATCGAATAAGCGTCATGAACGGGATCGCAAAAGGCCGGCCGGGCTGCGCGCGAGGGCTCGCGCGCCGCTGTCATACGAGGCTTTGAGGATTATTTGAAGGACGCCTGAGAGCCGACATGCCCGGCCACGCGCCGCTCGCCATCGGCCGTCACCACATGGTGCCAGGCGACGCGCGCCTTCACCGCCAGAACCTTGGCATATTCGGTCGCGAGAAGCCGGAGACCCAGCCGCGTCGGCCAGCCATCGGCTCGCCAGAGCTTGTCGGGCGAGACGGGATAGGGAACCACTTCGGGAGCGTCCGGGACATCGGCCATTTCCAGGAGCGAACGCGGAATATGGTAGTCGCTGGTCACGAGCAGCAGGCGGCGAAAACCGTGCAGATGGGCCCAGCGGGTCGCCATTTCGGCATTGCCGATCGTGTTCAGCGCCTCATAGTCGAGATCGACGCAGCATTCGAACAAGGCGCTGTCGGTGCCCGTGGTGCGCGCCAGAGCCTTGGCGCTGGTGCCGCGATTGACGCCGCTGACGAGAAGCCGCTGCCCCTCCCCGCTGCGCAGAAGCTCGATGCCCTGTTGCAGCCGCTGCTCGCCGCCCGTCAGCACCACGATCCCATCCGCCTGCGCGGCTTCGGGGGGCGTCGTCAGAAGCGCCACATCCCGCGCGAAGCGCACGAAACCGCCGGCGAGATAGGAAGCGGCGGCAAAGCCCAGAAGGAACACAGCCACGAAGAGACGCCGCCCGGTATGCCGCGTCCGACGCCGGCTTCCCGTGCTCCCGATCTCGCGCCTCAAACCCTCCGTGCCCGTCATGCCCATATAACGCCGGCTCTCGATTGTTCGTTCACGCTTCCACCGGCGAGAGCATGTCGATGGCGGCCAATTGCCGGATCACGGTCACGCGAGACGTGATCGCCGTCAACACCCCGATCAGCACGATCAGCAGGAGAACGCCGCCATAGCCGGTCCAGCCGATGGAAAAGGAGCCGAACAGAGCGCTGATCTGGTCGGCCTCGGGCGTTGCCTGATTGGCCGCCGTCCATCGCCCGAAGAGGTAGAAGGCGCAGAGCGCAACCGCGCCGCCGGCCAAAGCGCCGATCAGTCCGAGCTTCAGGAAATGGCGCTGGAACTCGGCCGCGATGAAGGAGCCCCGCGCGCCGACGAAATGCAGCACCTCGATAATGTGCCGGTTGCCCGTCATGGCGCCGCGCGTGGCGAAGACGACGGTCAGCACCGTCGCCACCAGCACCAGCGCCAGAATGGCGATGCCGGTCCAGACGGTGGCATGGGCCATGGACACGAGGCGTGACACCCAGGCGCGGTGATCGTCGAGGCTGGCCTGGGGCACGGCGTCGCGGATCGCCTTGCCAAGCGCCGCGAAATCGGGCGGATCGTCCTCGTTGATGGCGATGATGACGAGACGGGGCACGGGCAGATCGTCGAGCTTCAGCCCCTCGCCGAGCCAGGGCTCCAGAAGCCGGCTGGTGGCCGCGTCGTCCATCGCCTCGGCCGACAGGACGCCATGGGTCGAGAGCGCCACCATCTGCACGCGGCTGAGCGCGGCGCCCATGTCCAGCCCCTCGTCGGGTCGGATCTGCACCGTGACCTCGCGCGCGATCTGAGATTGCCATTGCGCGGCCGTGTCGGACACCAGCGTCACCGCCCCGACCGTGAGGCTGGCCAGAAAGGTCATGATGGCGATGACGGTCAGAAGCGCGCGGCCCGCGACATTGCCGGGCGGCACGATGGGCGCGGCGCGTGCGCCGGCCGAGCGCGCGAGGGCCGGCAAGCAGGAGAGAACGCGATCAATCATAGATGTCGAGCCGCCCGTCCCCCAGCACCAGCCGCCGGGCTTCCACCTGCTCCATCAGCGCCAGATCGTGCGTGGCGATGACGACGGCGGTGCCGGTCCGGTTGAGTTCCATGAAGAGCCGTAAAAGACGGCGCGCCAAAGGCGGATCGACATTGCCGGTCGGCTCGTCGGCCAGAAGAATATCGGGCTGGTCGATCAGGGCGCGCGCGATCGCCGCGCGCTGCTTCTCGCCGCCCGAGAGAACGAGCGGGGGCGCGTCGAGCCGGTCGCCCAAGCCCACCCAGCGGATCAGATCGATCACGTCCTGCCGGTAGCTCGCCTCGTCCTTGCCGCGCACGCGCAGCGGCAGCGCGACATTCTCGTAGGTCGTCATATGGTCGAGCAGGCGGAAGTCCTGAAACACGACGCCGATGCGCCGGCGGATGGCCGGAAGATCGGTGCGCTTCAATGTCGCGGCGTCGCGGCCGAGCACGGTGATCGTGCCGCGCGTCGGCCGCAGAGCCAGAAAAAGCATCCGCAGAAGGCTGGTTTTGCCCGCGCCCGAAGGCCCGGTCAGAAACTGGAACGAGCGCGCGCGGATCTCGAAGGTGAGATCGCGCAGCACCTCCGGCCCCATATCGTAACGCAGCCCCACATTCTCGAACCGGATCAAGCCGTTCCGCCCTTTCGCATTCCCGCCCGCCCCGGCAGGGTCGCGGCCTTGTCTCACGCCCTGTCGGTTTGGCGCAACTTTCCGGCGCCATTCGGGCCGGCGAGGTCAGCCTCGGCGCAAGGTCTTTATGTCTTATTAACCATGCGAGCTTACCGATCGCTGACCAATCGGCGCCTTCGCCGGCCTTTATCGTACCAGCTTCAGGAGCGGCCCTTGCGCTCTCGTCACGCCTCCTCCGCCGCGCGCGCCTACGACCAGACGCCTTGGCGCGAAAGCCGAAGCATCGTCATCGATCTCCAGGCCAGACGCATTTCTCCGGCCGCCCCGCCCGCCGAACCTGAACCGGCTCCAGCCGAGCCCTATCGCTGGGACGATTTCGAAACGGCCAACAGCAACGCCGCGCCCCCGCCCCGCTCGCGCGATCTCGGCTCGCGCCGCAGCGTCGCGAAGGACATGAGCGTCGAGACACGGCTGATGATCTGTCTTTTCGCCTTCCTCTTCCTCTTTGCCGCGCCCGCGCCTATGTCGCCGCAGGCAAAGCCGCCGGTGAAACAGTCCGTGCTGGCAGGAAGGGTACATCCATGATCCGCGTGCGCGGCAAGACGATCGAAACGCTCTTCTCCGAAGAGGACATCGCCCGCGAGATCGAGCGCATGGCCGCCGAGATCGCGGCTCACAAGCCGGACAATCTGCTCGTCGTGGCGGTGCTCAAGGGCTCGTTCATCTTCGCGGCCGATCTCATCCGCGCGCTGCACCGCCATCATGTGGCACCAGAGATGGAGTTCATCCAGCTCTCCTCCTACGGAACGGGGACGGTCGGCGGGGACGTACGCATCGTGCGCGATCTCGACGGACAGATCGCCGGCCGCAAGGTGCTGATCGTGGACGATATTCTGGAATCGGGCCGCACGCTGAAATTCGCGCGCGACCTCATGCTCTCGCGCGGGGCGACCGGCGCGGAAATCGCCGTGCTTCTCGACAAGCGTATGCGCCGCGTGATCGAGCTTGAAGCCGATTATGTCGGATTCGACTGCCCCGATCACTTCGTCGTCGGCTACGGGATGGACGTCGCCCACACGTTCCGCGAACTGCCCTTCGTCGGCCGCGTCGTGAGCTGAGAGTTCAATAGGACGACCTGATTGCGCCCCCGCGCCTTGGCTTCATAGAGGGCGAGGTCGCAGCGGCGCACGAGCGACTGAAGCGTGTCTCCAACCGGCAGCGCTTCCGCGACGCCGATGCTCGCGGTGCAGGTGAGGCCCGGCACGCCGAAAAACCGGGTGCCCATCACGGCCAGCCGAACCGCTTCGGCGATCTGAGTCGCGCCGGCGGCATCGCAGGGCACGAAGGCCGCGAACTCCTCCCCGCCAATGCGTCCGGGCCGGGTCGAGAAGCCGTGCGCCGTCAGAGTGGCCGCGACCACGGCGCTGACCTTGCACAAGACCTCGTCGCCGGCCTGATGGCCGTAGGTGTCGTTGACCGACTTGAAATAATCGAGATCGAAGCACAGAAGCGAGAGCGGAGACCGCCCCAGCTCGCAGGCCGCCAGGCCCTCACCCAGCGCCTCGAAAAACGCGCGGCGATTGAGAAGCCCAGTCAACGGATCGCTTTGCGCTTGGCGCAGCAAGGCGCGGTCCGCCTCTTCCTTCAGGAAAAGCAGGAAGCCCACCCCTCCGCCCACGCAATAGATATAGGCGGCCACAAGTCCGCTCGTTTGAGGAACGGACGGATCGTTCAGAGACACGCCGTCGAAAAAGCCGGAATAGGATCGGACGGCCGACGCCACGCAGTTCAGCAGGAAAACCCCGAACATCATCCAGACCAGCCGCGTGCGGTGCGCAGGTAGAACAATCGCAAGGCTCGTGTAGAGGCACATCAGGCTGACGAACCCGCTGGCGATCCCGATCAGATAGGGCTGGCTCCAAGTCCCGAGATGGACGAAGCCGATGCCGATAAGGGCGATACAGACGGGTATCACGCTTTGGAGCCGGCCGAGCCCCCGCAAGCGCGCGATCGTGGCGCCTTCCAAGCTATAACCCAGGAACACCATACTCGTCGGCAGGATCAGCGACAGGGCTGGAGGCAGAAGACCAACCAGCCCCAGGAGCAGGCAGGCGGAACCGTGCAGAAGGCGACCCAGAACAAAGCCACGAATGGCCTCCGCATAGTGAGCGTCGGCGCGATAGGCCGTCAGCAGGAGGCATACCACCATGTCCACCAGGAACATGAGCTTGAAGAGAGTGGGGACGTCCAAGACGAGAGCTGGACTCACGGAGGCACCTAAGCTTGGTCGAGACGCGGTTCGAGCCTCATGCTCTCGCTGATTTCCGTTAGGATATGCTGAAAGCGCCAGACAATATCAGGTATTTCGGATTCACATCTTTCAGATACATAAGCTTTCTACTGTCGCATGATCTTCCGCCATCCGTATCATCTCGCCGGATGTCGATCTCACGCCGATTGAAGTTTTTACCCTTCTCTAACCACGCTTCGTAAGGCTTCGCACAAGGATGATGCCGGATAATCCGATCTAGGGGCCGGTCTTGCCCAAAGCCGGGCGGCCCCGGCCGATGTGTGGGAGTTTGACGGATCATGGCAAGAATCCTCATCGCGGAAGACGAAGCAGGCGTCCGACTCCTCGTGGCCCGTGCTCTGCGCATGGAAGGACATGAGATCGTCATGGCCGAGGATGGCGAAATGGCCATCGATATCCTCGCCGAGGAAAACGGGCGTTTCGATCTCATCCTGTCGGACATCCGCATGCCGGGCATGACCGGCATCGAGCTAGCCTATGCCGCGCGCTCGGCCTTCCCCGACCTGCCGATCCTGCTGATGACCGGCTATGCCGAGCAGCGCGAAGCGGCCGAGGATCTCTGCCAGATCATTCTCGGCGTCGTGGACAAGCCGTTCACGCTGGCCGAAATCCGGATGCGCGTGGCGGTCGCCCTGCGCGATCCCAGCGCCGACGAAGACATGTTTCTGATGCGCCGCTACGGCTGAGCGGCGTCAGGGTCAGGCAAATGCGAAAGGGCCGCGAGGCCCTTTTTTATGCGTGGATCACCGACGCCGCGCCACGAAGAACAGGCGGGGAAAGGCCAGAAGCCGCTGTCCGTCGGCCCTCGCCTCGTAGCGCCGCTCCATCTCTTCGGTATAGCGCTGGAGAAACCGTGCTCTCGCGTCTTCATCGAGCGGATCGATAAAGGGCTTCAGCCCCGTCGAGCGAAACCAGTCGGTGATGGCGGCGGCGCTCTCCATCGGATGCTCGTAGATCGTGGTCCAGACATCGACCTCACTCGCCTGCGGGATCAACCAGTCGTAATAGCTGCCGCGCGCGGCGACATCCTCCCGCGCCTCCGACACGCTCGAAAGGAGCCCGGCAAAGTCCGGCTCGGCCGCGATGTCGCGCATGGCGATCTGTGCGGGCTCGGCGAGATTGTCCGGGATTTGCGCGGCGAGAAGCCCGCCCGGCGCGACATGGGCAAAGAGTCTGGGGATCAGCCTGTCATGCCCCAGCACCCATTGCAGCGAGGCATTGGCATAGAGAAGATCGAAGGGCGCGGCCGGCTCGAAGGCGCCGATATCGGCCCGCTTGAAGCGACAGGTCGGCAAGCGCCGGCGCGCCGTGTCCAGCATGGCCTCCGACGTATCGAAGCCGGTGATCTCGGCGTCGGGAAAGCGTTGGAACAGGAGTTCGGTCGAGTTGCCGGGGCCGCAGCCCAGATCGGCGATGCGAAGGCCCCGCCCGCCCTCGGGCGCATCCAGCCGGCAGCGGGCCAGTAGGTCGCGCGCGGGCCGCGTGCGCTCGTCCTCGAAACGGCTGTAAAGTGAAGGATTCCATTCCGCCATGACGGGCCTCCTTGCCTGACGCAGCGTCTCATAGACCCGCGCGAGGCTGGTGGCGAGAGGCGGTCGGCCCGCCATGAAGGTGTAGAGAGCTGGAGCGAAACCGCCGCGCCAGAGGATGGTCGACGGATTTTCGTTCGATGACGAGGGGCGAAGCGCAACCGATGCTGGCGGCAGAATCCAGCATTCGCGACGAGGCGAGCGGCGAGACGCTCCGGCCAAGCGACCTCGCGAGATTTCGGCTCCGGCTCGAAGACGCAGGAAACGCATGGGCCGACTCATTCGGCCCGGTGTATGTCTCGGCAGAGCGGCACCCGCCAGCGCAACGCCCCTCAAGGCGTGCGCAGGAGCCGTTCCAGATAATCCTTCTCTTCCTGCGGCGAGAGCTGGCGGCCCAGACGGTCGCGAATCTGGTCAAGTATCTGGCGCGCGCGCTGGATGTCGATCTCGTCGGGCACGCCGACATCGCTGCCGAAATCCGGCCCCTGCGTCTGGCGCTCGCGTCCGAGCGGGTCGAGCCCGGAGCGCTGGCGGCCTGGTCCCGTGCCCTGGCCCAACTGCCCCTGCCCCGGCTGCTGACCTTGGCCCGGCTGCTGACCCTGACCTTGGCCCTGTCCCATGGCCTGCTGCATCTGGCGCATGGCGTCCTGAGCGCCGCGCCGCAGCGCGGCCATGGCATCGCCTTGCTGGCCGACCGCTTCCTCGCCATTGCCTTGGCCGATCGCGCCTTCGGCCTTGCCCATGGATTGCCCGGCCTTCCCGAAATCCTCGCTCGGCTGCATCCCCTGGCCCTTCATCGCGTCCTGAAGCGCCTGAAGGTCCTTCTGCAACTGGCCCTGCTCGCGCTGAAGGCGCTCGCGCATGGCTTGAAGCTGCTCCTGCGTCGGCGCTTGGCCGCCGTCACCACTGGGGCGCTGCCCCTGCTGCCCCTGTTGTCCTTCCTGGCCCGGCTGGTTCTCGCCCATGCCGCGCTCGGCCTCCATCTGGCGGCGCATCTCCTGACGGCCCATTTCGAAGGTCTGGTCCATCAGGCGCTGCTGGCGCTGGAGCATCTCGCCGAGCTGGTTCATCTGCTGCTGCATCGGGTTCTGCGCCTGCTGGCCCTGCTGGCCGGGGCGCATGGCCTGCAAGCTCTGCATCATCTGGTTCAGCTCGGAAAGAAGCTGCTGCGCCGCATCGCGCGAGCCGGAGCGCGCCAGATTTTCGATCCGGTCCAGCATCCGGTCGAGGTCTTGGGGGCGGATTTCCTGCATCTCTCCCATCTGGCTCTGGTTCTGCGGCGGCATGTTGCGCATCGCCTCGGCCATGGCCTGGAGATATTGCTGCATGGCCTGACGCAGTTCCTGCGTGAGCTTGGCGATCTCCTCCTCGCTCGCATTGTTGCGCAGCGCCTCGGCGAGATTCTCCTGCGCGTCGCGCAGCTGGCGCTCGGCGACGGACAGACCGCCTTCCTCGATTCCCAGCGCGATGGACCAGAGGAAATCCACGACCGACAGGAGCGCCTGATCGTCCCTAGCCTGAGCCAGACGCTCGCGCGCGGCGCGCAGCGCCAGATAATCCGTCGCCTTGGGAATGAATTCGTCGCCGCGCAGCGTCACCGCGTCGAGCATATCGACCACGCGCCGGGCAGCGTTGGCGTCGAGCGCCAGAATGCGGCGCTGCTCGATCACCGCGCGCGCCAGCGGATCATTGAAGCGGCGCTCGGGAATCGTCACCTCGACGGGCTGCGACTCGCCGATCTGCCCCGCATCGTCGCGCACCTGAAGCGTCATCGCCATTTTGGCCCCGGCATAGGGGCTTTCGGAGAGATCGATCGCCGTGCGCCCCTTGGCCTCACCCTTGGTGCGGCGGGGCATGGCGAGCGTGATGTCGGGCACCGGCACGAGCGGTCGCGCGCCGGGAGCGACGGGCTCGCGCACCTGCAGAAGCGCCTTGCCGGCGCTCGCACCGTAATCGTCTGACACGATGAAGGCGATGTCGAGATTGTTGCCGCGCCCGCGCTTGGGCTCGCCGTCGAAGCGCACCGTCGGCGGGTTGTCCGGCAACACCGCGAAGCGCCAGTCCCGCAGCGTGCGCAAGGTCGTCTCGACGCGCACCGAACCATTGGCATCCAGCGGCAGCTCGTATTGCGCGGCGCCCGAAGTCGTGGCCGCCCCGGTTTGGCCGGCCGCCGCCTCGGGCGTGACCGGGGCCAGCGCCACGGCCTCGCCGCCCTCCGGCGTGAAGACGACCTTCGTGCCCTCCCCGTCCGACAGGCGCAGCGACAGGATCGTGCCTTCCGGCACATCGACCGCGCTGCCCGCGCTGTCGCCCGACAGAAAGATCGGGGCGCGCCCGGTATAGCCGGGCGGCGTTGCCCAGGCATCGACACGGGCCGCGGCCAGAAGAGGCACCTCGCCGCCTTCCAAAACGTCGCTCACCCGCCCGCCGCCGGGGCCGAAGGAATAGGCAAAGGCGGTGACGAGAAGAGCCGCCAGCAGCGCGCGCAGGCCCAGCGGGTCGAGGAGATAGGTCCGCGTGCGCGGGTGCCCCCCGCGCAGTTGCGACAGGCGTGCGGCCATGCGGCGCTGGTGCTCGCGCCAGAGAGCCAGTGCGAACGGATCGTCGCCGGCCGCGCGGTCGGCCTGCACCTGCAAGGGCTGGTGGAGAAGCTGGCTCTCGGCCTCGATGCGCCGTATCACCTCGGCCTGGCTCGGCCAGCGCAGCGTGCGCGCGCGCCAGAAAATGGTGCCCAGTCCTGCGACAAAGGCGACGAGCAGCGCGATCCGCAGCCAGAAGGGTGCGGCGGCAAACAGGCCGAACCAGGAGAGCGTCA
Organism: Aureimonas sp. D3; assembly: GCF_001463805.1. Classification (NCBI taxonomy): domain Bacteria; kingdom Pseudomonadati; phylum Pseudomonadota; class Alphaproteobacteria; order Hyphomicrobiales; family Aurantimonadaceae; genus Aureimonas; species Aureimonas sp. D3. Next base: position 78,484 of record NZ_BBWM01000010.1, read on the forward strand.
GATAGCCCGCGACCAGCGCGGCGAGCCCCATCAGTACCGGCCATGCGCGCTCCAGAAGCAGCGAGGCGACGGCGCTGGCGCGCGCTCGGAACGGGCCACGGGCGGCGGTCGGGGAAGGAGAAACAGGCTCAACCATCGCGCCGCTTTCAGGCAAAGGGGGCCGCCGGCACAGGGCCGATGGCTTGAAGAAGGCAAGGACAGGCGGGCGGGCCTCGGTCCCGTCTCCCACGCGAAACCCATAGGCTTCGGGCAACGCCGGAACGGAATGCGGATCGCCCGGCCATCAGCCGCTCGTCCGAGATAACCTAACAGTTTCTATGGCGAAGACGAGGCCGTCGCGAAGGCGTGAACGGGCAAGAGGCCCGGCGCGGCCACGCGCCGCAACCGATGCAAACGCGTTCGGCACAGGGCGACAGGGCGGCACGCGCAAGCGCCGCCCGGCCCACCGCGATCCGTCAGAGCCAGTCCGGCACGCGGTCGAGCGCGATGATTTCGTCCACGCTCATGCGCGGGCGGATCACGGCGTAGCGGTCGTCCTTCACCAGGACTTCGGGCACCAGCGCGCGGGTGTTGTAGGTGCCGGACTGAACCGCGCCGTAAGCGCCGGCCGAGGCGATGGCGACGAGATCGCCCGGCTTCAGAGCCGGCAGCGAGCGCTCCTTGGCCATGAAGTCGCCGCTCTCGCAGACCGGGCCGACGACATCGACCGTCACATAGTCGGACTGGCCGTCCGGCTCCACGACCGGGCGGATCTCGTGCCAGGCCTCATAGAGCGTCGGGCGGATCAGATCGTTCATCGCGGCGTCCACGATCACGAAGGTGCGGCCCGCCTCTTCCTTCACGTAGACGACCTCGGAAACGAGAATCCCGGCATTGGCCGCGATCAACCGCCCCGGCTCGAAGATGACCTTCGCGCCCAGCGCGCGCACATGCTTCTTCACCGTCTCGGCATAGGCCGGCGGGCCAGGAGGGGGCTCGTTGGACGCGCGATAGGGCACGCCGAGGCCGCCGCCGAGATCGATATGGGTGATGGAATGGCCCTTGGCGCGCAGGCGGCCGACGAGTTCGGCGAGCTTGGCGAAGGCGAGATCGAAGGGCTCGAGTTCCGTGATCTGCGAGCCGATATGCATGTCGATGCCCGAAACGGCGATGCCCGGCAGCGAGGCGGCGAGATCATAGACCGCTTCCGCCCGTTCGAAGGCGATGCCGAACTTGTCGGACTTCTTGCCCGTCGAGATCTTGGCGTGGGTGCGCGCGTCCACATCCGGGTTGATGCGGAAGGAGACATGGGCGGTGCGCCCGAGCGCCACGGCGCGCTCGGAAATGGCGCGAAGCTCGGGCTCGGATTCGATGTTGAAGCAGAAGATGCCAGCGTTCAGCCCGGCGTCGATTTCCTCGGCCGTCTTGCCGACACCCGAAAACATGATCTTCTCAGGGGGAATGCCCGCCAGGAGCGCGCGCTTCAACTCGCCGCCCGAGACGACATCGGCGCCCGCGCCGAGCCGGGCCAGCGTTTTCAGGACGGCCTGGTTCGAATTGGCCTTCATCGCGTAGCAGACGGTCGCGTCGATATCGGCGAAGGCTTCCGCAAACACGCGGTAATGGCGCTCCAGCGTGGCGGTGGAATAGCAGTAAAAGGGCGTGCCGACCTCGGCCGCGATCTGCCTGACATCGACAGCCTCGCCATGGAGGATTCCGTCACGATATTCGAAATGGTTCATGGAAATGGCCGGGCGCGGGGAGACGAAGGGGGACTAGTTAAGCAGGCCGTCGAGAAAGAAGGGTTTCTTGTCCGCGCCGGGATTGCGGGTCACTTCGGTCGGCACGACCGAAAGCGTGGAGGCGAGTGGCGTCGCCTTGGGCAGGCGGGCGGTGCCATCGGGCGCAGCCACCACGGCGCGCGAGACCTGACCGTCCGCGCGCTTGGCGACAGGCACGGATTTCACGCCGCAGCCGGCCAAAGTCCCGGCCAATGTGAGCCCGAGCGCCAGAGTGATGCAGCGTCTGTTCATGCCGTCCGTCCGTTCTGCCGGAGATGGAGGCCGGAACGCGCCGGCCGCCCTTGATGCATAGACTGTCCCCGCCGGGAAATCACCCCTCGGCGGAGAGGCGCTCGCGCCAATGGCGCACCTGCGCGCGCACGTTGTCCGGCGCGGTGCCGCCGAAGCTCGTGCGGCTGGCGACGGAGGCGTCCACCGAGAGAACCGAATAGATCGCATCGGTGATGCGCCCGTCGAGCTGGCGGAGATCCTCCAGCGGCAAAGCTTCGAGCGCCACACGCCGTTCCTCGGCCATGGCGACGGCGCGGCCCGTGACGTGATGGGCCTCGCGGAAGGGCAGGCCGAGCTCGCGCACCAGCCAGTCGGCGAGATCGGTCGCGGTCGAGAAACCGGCTCCGGCGGCGGCGCGCATCTTCTCGGCGTTCACCTGGAGATCGCTGACCATGCCGGTGACGGCGGCGAGCGCGAGGGCCAGATTGTCGATCGCGTCGAAGACCTGTTCCTTATCTTCCTGCATGTCCTTGGAATAGGAGAGCGGCAAGCCCTTCATGATGGTGAGCAGCGCCACGAGCGAGCCGTTGATGCGGCCCGTCTTGGCGCGCACCAGCTCGGCCGCGTCCGGGTTCTTCTTCTGCGGCATGATGGAGGAGCCGGTGGAGAAGGCGTCGGACAGGCGCACGAAGTCGAATTGCGGCGTCGACCAGATCACGATTTCTTCGGCCAGACGCGACAGATGCGTCGCCGCGATCGAGGCGGCGGCCAGGAATTCCAGCGCGAAATCGCGATCGGAGACCGAATCCAGCGAATTGCGCGTCGGCTCGCGGAAGCCCAGCGCCTCGGCCGTGCGATGCCGGTCGATCGGGAAGCCGGTGCCGGCGAGCGCGGCGGCGCCGAGCGGCGACTCGTCCATGCGCCGGATCGCGTCCCGCACTCGGCCCCGGTCGCGCGCGGCCATCTCGACATAGGCGAGGCAATGATGGCCGAAGGTCACGGGCTGCGCAGCCTGAAGATGGGTGAAGCCCGGCATCACGGTTGCGGCATGTTCCTCGGCCCGGTCCACCAGCGCCTCGATCAGAAGGCGCAGTGCGCGATCGAGATCGCCGGCCGCGTTCTTCACGAACAGGCGGAAATCGACGGCGACCTGATCGTTGCGCGAGCGCGCGGTGTGCAGGCGCCCGGCGGCGGGGCCGATCAGCGCGGAGAGACGCGCCTCGACATTCATGTGAATGTCCTCGTGCGCGACCGAGAACTCGAAGCGGCCCTCGTCGATCTCGTCGCGGATCCGTTCGAGGCCGCGCCTGATTTCCGCCGCGTCTTCTTGAGAAATGATGCCTTGGGCGGCGAGCATGGCAGAATGGGCAATCGACCCGGCGATGTCTTCGCGGTAAAGCCGCTTGTCGAAGGAAATGGAGGCGTTGATCGCTTCCATGATCGCACTGGGGCCCGAAGCGAAGCGTCCGCCCCACATTTCGTTGCTTGTCTTGCCGCTCACGAAAAGGCCCTTCTGCCGATGTCGGACCTCCCATCCCAGCCGCCCCGGACGCCGAAGCGTGGAACGAAAGGGATCGTCGGCCTTGCTCTTCTGGCCGGCGTTCTTGCCGGTGCGCTCGGCGTATACGTGATGGAAACGCGCTCTGGCAACGCAAGCGTGGCGGGCACCTGCCCGCTCAAGGACGGTTTGCGCCAGTCGCTGGACAAGGCGGCGCATGGCGAGGTCGCGGCGGTGGCGCTGCTCGACCAGCCCATCGACGTTTTCCATCTCGCCTTCAAGGACGCGAACGGCCAAGCCACGAGTCTTGGCGCGATGAAGGGCCAGTCGCTGCTCGTCAATCTCTGGGCGACCTGGTGCGCGCCCTGCCGGGCCGAGATGCCGGCGCTGGACGAGCTGGAGAAGACGGCGGGCGACGAAAGCTTCGCCGTGGTGCCGATCAATATCGACATGGGCGACGTCGCCAAGCCCAAGACCTTCTACGCCGAAACCAAGCTCACCGCCCTGCCCTTCTTCCGCGACGAGACGATGGGCGTCTTCAACGAGTTGAAGAAGGCGAGCGTGGCGGTGGGCCTGCCGGTGACGCTGCTGGTCGATGCCGAAGGCTGCGCGCAGGCCGCGATCAACGGCCCGGCGCATTGGTCGAGCCCGGACGCGCTGGCGCTAGTGGATGTGTTGAAGGGCGCGGGAGGCGGGAGCTAGAGCATTTCCAGCGAAAGCTGGATCGGCTTTCGCTCGCGGACAATGCGAGAAGAAAGTGCCAGAGCACATCAGGCGAACCTATGTTCGAGGGAAGTGCTCTAGCGGGGCGAAGCTCCGACATGCGGGACTGTCCGCGCGGCTGGAGTTCCAGGGTATTTCTTGTCCGTGCGTCTCGAAAACCGCCTTTTGCCCTTCCATCGGCAGTCGGGATATTGTCGCAACAACGACGCGGCTGTTAGCGCTCAGCGAGTTCCGTCAGGAGAACATCGCCATGCCGATGACCCGTCTCGAATTCGAAAGGTCCTTCTTCAACCCGGAGAACAAGATCGTTCGTCGCGCCTTCATTCTGGAAGCCTTAGCGAAGGGCCCCAAGTGGCGCGAATGGGCCAAGGCGGGGAGAACGCAGACAGTGCCCGCGATCTATAACGATCTCGTTTTCGCGGCCTGCTACGGCTTCTTCCGCAACAGCCCGACCCGCAATCGTATTGCGCAGATGCGGGATTTCCTGTGGTGTCGTGGCGCGACGGATTGCGGCTTTCTCGTCAATCCATTCCATCAGGCGAGCGATGCCCGCAAACAGGTTGGACAGACGGCAGTATCCGTTACCCAGGATTTCGCGAAGGCGGAAGCGGCCGCGCAGATCCCCGGCAGCGTCGAGAAAGTGAAGATCCCGGATTCGGCCGCCACGAACATCTACGCATCGATCTACAGCGAAATGTGGCTTCCCAACGGATCCATGAAAGCCTTCATTGCCAGCGCCGATCAGGGTGCGGCCATTGCCAATATCGGACCGAATGTCGCGACCATCGCCTCCGACGAGGGGATGTCGCTCTGGCTGACGTCGCTGGCCAAGCGTTTTGCGGGGACGACATCGGGAGCCGCCCGCTATGGTGAGACCTTCAACACAGACTATCTCGGACTCACCGGCCCCGACGCGGCAGGCACGGTCGGCAGGATTGGCACACGGCGCGTCGCCATCGGAGCGCACCGCTGAGTCGTATTTCGGGGTTGTGCGGAGTTTCCCTCATCGTCACCTTGGATGAAGAATCGGGAAGGTTGAGGCGGCCTTAGAGCCGGTGCGCGGGAGTGACTGGCGGCAAGAGTGGACCGGACCTGCGGAGCGAAGCGCGCGTGGTTTCGCTCCGCGCTCTCAACCTCGCTCCTGCCTATCCATAGGCGCTAGCGTGTGGGCACCGGCGTTTCGCCGCGATAGTCGTAGAAGCCGCGCTTGGTCTTTCGGCCGAGCCAGCCGGCCTCGACATATTTCACCAGAAGCGGGCATGGGCGATATTTGGAGTCGGCCAGCCCGTCATGCAGCACCTGCATGATCGACAGGCAGGTATCCAGGCCGATGAAGTCGGCGAGCTGGAACGGGCCCATCGGATGGTTGGCGCCCAGCCGCATGGAGGCGTCGATCGATTCCACCGAGCCGATGCCCTCGTGCAGCGTGTAGATCGCCTCGTTGATCATCGGGATCAGGATGCGATTGACGATGAAGCCGGGAAAATCCTCCGACACGATGATCGTCTTGTCGAGCTTCTGCACGACGGCCTTGGACGCCTCGAACACCGCATCATCGGTGGCAATGCCGCGCACGAGTTCCACCAGCTTCATCACCGGCACGGGATTCATGAAATGAATGCCGAGGAAGCGCTCGGGCCGGTCGGTGCCGGCCGCCAGCCGCGTGATCGAGATGGAGGAGGTGTTGGAGGCCAGAATCGCGTCCGGCCGCAGCACCGGGCAGACCTGCGCGAAGATGCGCCGCTTGATCTCTTCCTTCTCGGTCGCCGCCTCGATCACGAGATCGCAGGGGGCGAGATCGTTCACCCCATCGGCGGCCTTCAGCCGGGCCAGCGCTTCGTCGCGCTCGGTGGCGGCGATCTTCTCGCCCGCCACTTGCCGGTCCAGCCCCGCCTGCACCTTGGCGACGCCTTGGCGCGCCTGCTCGAAGCTGACATCGTAAAGCACGACGTCGAACCCGGCGAGCGCGCAGACCTGCGCGATCCCCGTTCCCATCTGACCCGCGCCGATGACGCCGACGGTTCGCACTTCGCTCATGGCAGCGACCTTTTTCGGTAAGACGGATCAGAGCTTGCCGGTCAGTTCAGGCACCAGCGTGAAGATATCGCCGACGAGGCCGTAGTCGGCGACCTGGAAGATCGGCGCGTCCTCGTCCTTGTTGATGGCGACGATGACCTTGGAATCCTTCATGCCGGCGAGATGCTGGATCGCGCCCGAGATCCCGGCCGCGACATAAAGATCGGGCGCCACGACCTTGCCGGTCTGGCCGACCTGCCAGTCGTTCGGGGCATAGCCGGCGTCCACCGCCGCGCGGCTGGCGCCCACGGCCGCGCCGAGCTTGTCGGCCAGCGGCAGCATGACCTCCTCGAACTTCTCCTTGGAGCCCAGCGCGCGGCCGCCCGACACCACGATCTTGGCGCCCGACAACTCGGGCCGCTCGGAATGGGCGACCTCCTGGCCGACGAAGCGCGACACGGCCGGATCGCTCGCCCCTGAAACGTTTTCGATAGCGGCCGAGCCCTCCTCGCCCGCCGCCGCGAAGGCGCTGGTGCGAATGGTCAGAAGCTTGACGGCGTCCTTGGAGCGCACCGTCTCCACCGCATTGCCGGCATAAATCGGGCGCTCGAACGTGTCCGCGCCATGAACCGCGATCACATCCGACACCTGCATCACGTCGAGAAGCGCGGCGGCGCGGGGCAGAACGTTCTTGGCGGAAGCCGTCGCCGGGGCGACGACGGCGCCATAGGCGGGAGCCAGCTGCACGATCAGCGCCGCCAGCGGCTCGGCCAGCGCATGGCCATAGAGCGCGGCATCGGCCAGAAGCACCTTGGCGACGCCCGATAGCTTGGCGGCGGCCTCGGCCACCGGCGCGCAGCCCTCACCGGCCACGAGGAGATGGACGTCAGCGCCGAGTTGGCTTGCGGCCGTCAGCGCCTTGGCGGTCTCGCCCGAAAGATGCGCGTTGTCGTGTTCGGCGATCAGAAGCGTAGTCATGGAACGAACCTCGAAATCCAAGAGAAGCAGCGGCGGAAGCGGGTCGGATCAGACCAGCCCGGCGCCCTTGAGAGCGGAGACCAGCTCGTCCACCGAGCCGAGCTTGACGCCGGCCTGACGCCCCTTGGGCTCGGCGGTCTTCAGGACTTCCAGCCGGGGCGTGGTGTCGACGCCGAAATCGGCGGCGCTCTTTTCTTCCAGCGGCTTCTTCTTGGCCTTCATGATATTGGGCAAGCTCGCATAGCGCGGCTCGTTGAGACGAAGATCGGTGGTGACGATCGCGGGCAAAGTCAGCCCGACGGTCTGCAAGCCGCCATCGACCTCACGCGTCACGCTGGCCTGACCGTCCGCGATCTCGAGCTTGGAGGCGAAGGTGCCTTGCGCCCAGCCGAGCAGGCCGGCGAGCATCTGGCCCGTCTGGTTGCAGTCGTCGTCGATCGCCTGCTTGCCGAGGATCACGAGATCGGGCTGTTCCGCCTCGACCACGCCTTTCAGAATCTTGGCCACCGCCAGCGGCTCGACCGTGCCCTCGGCCTTCACCAGGATGCCCCGGTCGGCGCCCATGGCGAGCGCGGTGCGGATCGTGTCGGCCGCCTGCGCGGGGCCGATCGAGACGGCGACGATCTCGGCCGCCCTGCCCTTCTCCTTCAGGCGAACCGCTTCTTCCACGGCGATCTCGTCGAACGGGTTCATGCTCATCTTCACGTTGGCGAGCTCGACACCCGTGCCGTCCGCCTTCACGCGGATCTTCACGTTGTAGTCCACCACACGCTTCACGCAGACAAGAATCTTCATGCCGTTCTTTCCTCACAGCCGGCCCTGGAGCAGCCCCCTGAGTCGGACGATCCGTGTTCCCTGGCTCTTTCTTATGAAGCACCGACCATCGCTTCAAGTCGAAGTCGCGCCCGCGAACCAAACTAGATGACTTTTACGTTCACGTCAAAATTTTCAAACGACGGCTCAAACGTCAGCGGTTCGCGCCCGGCACCCAGAGAACGTCGCCCCGGCCCTTGTCATTGGCATGGCGCGCCATGACGAAAAGAAGGTCCGAGAGGCGGTTCACATAGCGGATCGCGGCCGAGGACACGCGCTCGCCGCCGACCTCGCCTAGCGCCACCATCAGCCGTTCGGCGCGGCGCGCCACGGTGCGCGCGAGATGGAGATGGGCCGCAAGGGGCGTTCCCGCCGGCAGAACGAAGGAGCGAAGCGGCTCGAGTGCGACGTTCAGCCGGTCGATCTCGCGCTCCAGCGCGTCCACCTGCGGCTGAATGATCGACAAGCGCTGAAACGGCAGGGGCTCGCCGGTTTCGGGGGTCGCCAGATCGGCGCCGAGATCGAAGAGGTCGTTCTGAATGCGCGCCAGAAGCGAATCCACCTCACCCGTCGCGTGCAACCGGGCGAGCCCAAGCACGGCGTTGAGTTCGTCCACCGTGCCGTAGCTCTCGACCCGCGCATCCGCCTTGGAGCGTCGCTCGCCATTGCCGAGCCCGGTGGTGCCGTCGTCGCCCGTGCGCGTATAGATCTTGTTCAGCCGTACCATGACCGCCCGTTCCCCGTCGTCCGCCGCCGTTTGTCGCGAAAGACGCAAACTAGGGCAAGGGGGCCGAAAGGCTCGGCAATGAGCGCTAACGCGCGAAGTAAATCACCGCCACGATGACCGCGACTGCGATGGCCTGCAGCATGACGCGCATTCGCATCAGCTTCTGCGACGTGTTGCCCGGCCCGCCCACCATCATGTTGCGAAGCCCCATGAGCAGAACCACGGCGACGGCGACCATGAAAGCAAGAGCGACGAAGGACAGGACACTGGACATGGGGGCGGCCTTTGCCGAGCGGAGGAGCGTGTCGCAGATATAGGCGCTGCGACGGGCTGGCGCGAGCGCCAATGGGCGCGACCTCGCGTCCCGCCTATTCCCGCCGCCGCGCGGAGGTTCGTGTCGCGAGCCACACGCCGGCAGCCGCCACGAGCATTCCCAGAAGCTGGACCAGTGTCAGCCGTTCCCCGAACAGGACGAACGCCATGAGCGCCGTCACCGAGGGCACGAGATAGAACAGCGAGGCGACGCTCGAGACCGAGCCGTTGCGGATCAGGACGAGCAGCAGCATGACCGCGCCGATCGACAGGGCGAGCGTCAGCCAGGCGAGCGAGAGCACGAGTTCCAGCGTCCAATCCACCCGCATCGTCTCGAACAGGAACGCGGCGAGCGCCACCGGCACGAGCGCGCCGACATATTGCGCGCAGGCCCCGACGCGCAGGTCCAGTCCGGTGACGAACCGCTTCTGCCAGACCGTGCCGAGCGCGATGGCGACGACGCCGATCAGCGCGGGAACGAGCGTCGCCGGCCCGAAGGCCGCGCCCGTTCCCAGCTTGGGGGCGACGACGAGGAACACGCCGACAAGGCCGATGGCGAGCCCCGTCTGATGGCGGCGCGTCAGACGCTCGCCCAGGGCCGCGCGGGCGATCAGCGCGGTGAAGAAGGGCTGGAGCCCGGCAACGAGCGCCGTGATGCCGGCCGGAAGCCCGTGGCGCACGGCAAAGAACACGCCACCGAGATAGACGCCATGGATCAGGCTGCCGGCAAAGGCGGCATGGCCGAGAGGGCGCAGGGGAACGCCCCGCCTGCGCAGGAGATAAAGCGCCACCGGCAGCAGCAGCAGAATGGCCAGCGCGAAGCGCAGGGCCAGAAAGGTGAAGGGTTCGGCATGGGGCATGGCGTATCGCGCACCCACAAAACCGGTGGACCAGAGCAGCACGAACAGAACGGGGAAGGCCGGCAGAAGCCGCTGGGTCAGGCCACTCATGTCAGGTCTCGCGCTCCCGCATCGAACAGGACGGCGCGGTGGAATGTGAACATGTCCTGCATGGCGCATCCGAAGGATCGGGCGACATCGCCCGCCGTGCCGGATCGCCCAACGCCGCCTCTCGATCGGACAAGCGTTTTTCCGGCCTCGCTTGGGTGAGCGGATACAAGACCTGTCCTTGGTCCAAGACAGTCCCGGCTTGGGCGATAGCAGGTCGGGAATTGGCGAGAAAGGCAAATCCGCCTGCCTCCCCCGCGACTGGAAAGAGGAGGCGGAGCCTTGCGAAGCGTCCGGGCCGAGGCCTCGGCAGGCTTGGACCATGAAGATTGATGACGCTATCCGCACAGACTCCCCCGGCATGCGTCGCCTCAGCGGACATATTCTCGTTCGGCCGCGAGCCCTCGCCCGCATTCGAGGCTTCACTTGGTCAAAGCGGACGGCACCGCGCCTGATCTGTCGCCAGTTCGCCCTCGCGTTGCTAAGGACAGCGCGTTCCTGCTCGCGTCCCGGATGCCCCGATGAGTCTCGTCCTGTCGATCGTCGCGCCGATCTTCATTCTGATCGCCCTCGGCGCGCTAGTCGCCAAGCTGAAGCTCCTGCCCGACACGACAGGCGAGGTGCTGACGCAGTTCGTGTTTCTCGTTGCCGTGCCGGCGCTGATGTTTCGCACGCTCGCCACCGCCGAGTTCGGGCAGGCCAATCCGCTCTTGCTTTGGGCGAGTTACTTCGCCGGCGTTCTCGTGAGCTTCGGCTTGGGCATGGTGATCGCGCGCAAGCTCGCGGGCGTCGATCGGCGCGGCGCGGTGATCGGAGGTGTCTCGGCCTCCTTCTCCAACCTCATCTTCGTAGGCATTCCCGTGGCCGAGCGGGCCTTCGGGCGCGAAGGTCTCGACGTGCTCGCCCTTATCATCTCCATCCATCTGCCGGTGATGATGACGGCCTCCACGCTGCTGCTGGAGCGGGCGGCCGTGGCCGACGCGCGGGCCGGATTGACGAAAGGGCCGGTGCCCGCCCCCTCCGCGCGGCGCACGCTGGCACAGGTCGGGCGCAACCTGTCCCGCAACGCGCTGGTCTATGGCCTCGCGCTCGGCGCGCTCTGGCGGCTGACCGACCTGCCGCTGACCGGCCCCGTCGCGGAAGTGTTGAAGGTGCTGGGCGGCATTGCCGGGCCGGTCGCGCTGTTCGCGGTCGGCTTCTCGTTGCCGCGCTATCCCATCCGGGGGGCGCTGCGAGCGCCCAGCGTCATCACGGCGCTCTCGCTCCTGATCCAGCCGCTCGTGGTGTTTCTCGTCGGCTCGCTGATTCTGCCGCCGCTCTGGCTGGCCGTCGCCGTGGTGGCCGCGGCCTCGCCGACCGGGGTGAACGCCTATCTCTTCGCGACCTATTTCAAGACCGCCGAGGGTCTATCGGCCACTGTCATCGTCGTCACCACCGTGGTCTCGGCCCTGACCCTGACGGCCTGGATCGCCTTCATGACGGGTGCCTGAGCGCTTAGAGCCCGACCATGCGCCTGATATAGGCGGGCGTCATCCCGGCCTCGCCCAGCGCGCGCACGCTGGCCGCCCCATCACTTTTGGAAAGCTTGCGCCCGTCCTCACCCAGAATCAGCGCGTGATGGTGATAGCGCGGCACGGGCAGGCCGAGCAGTGCCTGAAGCAGGCGATGAACCGACGTGGACGGCAGGAGATCGCAGCCGCGCACGACATCGGTGACGCCCTGAAGCGCGTCATCCAGTGTCACGGCCAGATGATAGCTCGTCGGCAGGTCCTTGCGCGCCAGAACCACGTCGCCCCAAAGCGCTGGCTCGGCCAGAACCTCGTCTTCGCTTCCATTTCCGGTTTCTATAAAGCTCAGCGGCCCTTCGAGCCGCGCCAGCGCCGCCGCCATGTCGAGCCGCCAGGCAAAGGGCGCGCCATCGCGTATGCGTGCGCGGCGCTCGGTGGGCGTCAGGTCGCGGTCGAGGCCGGGATAGATCGGCGCGCCGTCCGGGTCACGCGGCCAGGCTTGGCATTCCCGCTCCTCATGGAGCGCGGCAAAGCCCTTCACCTCGCCCCGCGTCATGAAGGCGGGATAGACGAGCCCGGCGTCCCGCAGCGCGGCAATCGCCGCCTCGTAGTCGGCGAAATGCTCGGATTGCCGGCGCGGCGGCGCGTCCGGTGTCAGCCCCAGCCATACGAGGTCGGACAGGAGGCTGGCTTCCAGTTCCGGCGTACAACGAGCGAGGTCGATGTCTTCCAGGCGCAGCAGGAACTGCCCACCTACCTCACGTGCCATGTCGTGGTTGAGACAGGCCGAATAGGCGTGCCCCAGGTGAAGACGCCCGTTGGGGCTCGGCGCGAAACGAAAGACGCGTTGGGCGGGCGACAGGCTCATGAGCCCATTCTAGAACCGATGACGAACAGAGGCACAAGGGAGCCGGCATGATCCACACGCTTGCCGACATCGAAGCGGCACTGGACGCTCTGGTTCGGGCCGATCCGCGTCTCGCCCCGGTCGTGGCGCGCGCCGGCCCCGTGCCGCTGCGGCGCACGGTCGGCGGCCTGCGTGGGCTGGTCGGCACGATCGTCGCCCAGCAGGTGTCGCGGGCGAGCGCGGACGCGATCTTCGCGCGGTTGGCGGGCGAGGTGGATCTCGACGACGCGGCGGCGCTTCTAGGCGCGTCGGACGAGGCGCTGCGTCGGGGCGGCCTGTCGCGTCCCAAGATGCGCACGCTGCGCGCCATCGCTGAGGCCGTCACGACCGGCGCGCTCGACTTCGACCGGCTGGAGCGGCTCGACGCGGACAGCGCCATCGCCGAGATGGTGGCGATTCACGGAATCGGCCGCTGGACGGCGGAGTGCCATCTCCTGTTCGCCCTGGGCCACCCGGATGTCTTTCCGGCCGGCGATCTGGCCCTTCAGGTTGCGGTCGGCCACGCGCTGAACCTGGCCGAACGGCCCAAGGAGAAGCCGCTGGCCCAGTTCGCCCAGCGCTGGTCGCCGCATCGCGCCACGGCCGCGAGGCTGTTCTGGAGCTATTATGCCGCCATCACGCGGCGGGATGCTGCGCCCGCCGCACCGCCCATCGCTCGGGAAAACCCGCCCGATGTGAACCATGATGCCGGCTAACCCCTTCCAAGGCTTCACAAAGACGACATGTTGGAGCACGATAGTGCAGACGCATTTGAAACGAGCATGAGCATACGGTTCGCACGGCCGGCTCCCGTTCTTGCGAAACCGCTGCCTTGCGTGAAGGAGAGCATCCTTGACGATCGCAGTGCCGTCCAACTTGTCTCCCGCGCTCGTGTTGAACGCGGACTTCAGACCGCTGAGTTATTATCCGCTGTCGCTTTGGTCGTGGCAGGACGCCATCAAGGCTGTATTCCTCGACCGCGTGACGATTCTGGCGGAGTACGATCGCGCGGTCCATTCGCCGACCTTCTCCATGCGGCTTCCGTCGGTCGTGTGCCTGAAGACCTATGTCAAACCAACCCGTCACCCGGCTTTCACGCGCTTCAACGTCTTCCTGCGCGATCGCTTTCAGTGCCAGTATTGCGGCTCGCCGCATGATCTGACCTTCGACCACGTCATCCCGCGCTCGCGCGGCGGCCTGACAACGTGGGAGAATGTCATAACCGCCTGTTCGCCCTGCAATCTCAAGAAGGGCGGACTCATGCCGAAGGACGCCGGGATGCACCCGCACCAGCCGCCCTATCAGCCGACCGTGCACGATCTGCACAACAATGGCAGGCTGTTCCCGCCGAACTTCCTGCATGAAAGCTGGCTCGACTATCTCTATTGGGATTCGGAACTCGACCCGGAATAAGAATCAGGGACAGAACCCTACGGTTCGGCCCACAGGGGCTTCGTGCAAATGGGCGCCGTTGGTGATGCGTCGTCTCGCGCCCCTTGGGCGGGCCGCGGGTCTCGCTCGTCCGGACGCCGCCTCGCCGGCAAGGGGAATCTATCGCCGGTCATCCGCCGCAGGGTTCTGTCCCCGATTCTGAGCGAACGCGCCGTCAGTGCGCCTGAAAGCGGTCGCCCGGCGCGAAGGCGCCGCGAAGCGCGATCGCGGCGAGAACTGCGGAGAGGATCGCGTTCCAGCCGGCCAGCGACAGGCCGAAAATGCGCAGGGCCGCCTCCGAGCAGGAGGGCGGATGCACCGCATCCAGCGATTGGAGCAGATCGCCCGACAGGTTCATGCTGCCGGCCGCCGCGCAATCGGTCGGCCCCGCCCAGAAGCTCCATTCGACGCCCGCATGATAGACGCCGAGCGCGAGGCTCCACAGCATCAGCCCGCCGACAACGAGAAGCAGGCCGCGCGTCAGGATGGCCGGCGCGCGCAGGCGCGAAGCGGCGAAGGCGAGAATCGCCAGCGGAATGCCGATATAATGGGGCGTGCGCTGCTCCAGGCAGAGCGCGCAGGGCATATAGCCGCCGACATGCTGGAACAGGAGCGCGCCGCCGACCGTCGCCGCCATGCCGAGCCCAACCAGCGCGGCGCTGACGCTCTGGCGAAAGCCGGCGGGCCGGTGCAGGAAGAATGGGGCGTCGCTGGAACCGGACATGGCTCGCCTCGATAAAGTGCGGGGGCGCGGCCCCTTCCGCCGCCCTCATAGTCCCTCCCTAGCCTGCCCGCAATTCACGAGGCGCCCGATCCGTTGGTCCCAGGCTTTTACGCTTCGTCAACGCAAAGGAGAGTGACAAACCGCTCGGACTTGGGCTATAGCCTAGCGGCCGGTCGGGTGAGCCTGTCTCCTCGGCATCCATGGCCTTTGTGCGGGCGTGGTGGAATTGGTAGACGCGCCGGACTCAAAATCCGGTTCCGCAAGGAGTGTCGGTTCGACCCCGACCGCCCGCACCATGTTTTGTTCATTTTCAAGCTGATCTGCGGGACGCGCTTGCGGCCTTCGCGGACCAGCGGCGCGAGCCTGTTCCGTCAGACCGTGGTGCCGAGCGTGTCGTCCGCCTCATCGTCCGGGTCCTCGCCCGACGGCGTGGGGTCCTGATCGCGCGTCATCCCGGCTCCACCGCGATCGACGCTCCGGTCGGGCGTTACATCGGGCACGCCTTGGCCTGGGTTCTCCGACGAGGGATCGACCGGCTGGGGTCCGATATCGCCGATGCCGCCGCCGGTGGAGGCGTCGTCGAGATGGGGTCGGTCTGTGTTGGACATATCCGTCTCCTGATAAGCTTCTCTTGGAGACAAGCCCTCGAAGCGCGCACCGTTCCCTCGAACGGTCGGAAAACGGGTTGCCAAGCTTCGGGCAAGCGAAGAGGCGGCATCTGCGCGGCCCGTTCCCCTCGCATCCCCAAGCGGGTGGAGCGCCCCTCTTGCCGGGAGTCCGCCATGTCGCGCCGCCTGTCCCTCGTCCTCGTTCTGGCCGTGCTCGTCGCCGGCAGCGGCTATTATGCCTATCGCTGGTTCACGCCCGACAGCGCGGCCGACCTCGCCCGCGTCGGCCAATGCGAGCGCTATCGCGAGGCGATGAGCCGCGTCGAGGCGGGGCTGGAGAGCGAAATCCAGGCCGACCCGAACGAAATCCAGATGGTTCTGGACGAGTGCCAGAAGCAGGGGCACTGACGCCTGAGACAATCCCTGATGGCGGCGCCCTGAGCGCCGGGCGCCCGCCCTACGAGCTTGAAGGCCGGGCGGCGAGCGGCGCGGAGATGGCGAGGGCTCCCAAACCCCTCGCTTATTCCGCCGCCGTGCGAAACCCTTCGACGCCGCGATGATCGGGGTTCAGGGCGGCGAGCGCGGCCTTGGCGGCGGAGCCCGGATGCTCCGTGTCGATATAGACCGCGCGCCCGTCCAGCGCCTTGTTGACGAGGACGATCGTGTCGAGAACCTCGGTGAAGGTGGCGCGTTTGTCCTCCGGGCCGGCGATCAAAACCTGAAGGCCGAGATCGTGGAAGAAGCGCAGGAGCGCCTGCGTGTTCGGCACGTCCAGCTTGTTGAAGGCTTCGTCAAACAGCGCCAGCCCCATGCCGACCGGCCGGCCGGCGATATGGCCGGGGAAATAGGCGAGCGCCAGCGAAGCCGCGATGGCGACGTAGAAGGGCACCTGCGCCTCGCCACCCGAGCCCTTCATGGCGCGCGAGGAGAGCGTGGTGCGCCCGCCCTGCGCGTCGGTCATGACGATTTCGAACGTGTAGTATTGGCGATAATCGGCGAGCTGCGCGGCATCCTCACCGCCTTCGATCATCGCCTCGACCTCGTCCATCGAGGTCTCGAAAATCTCGTCGGTCAGCTCGCCCTCGGCCGCCTTCAGCGCCAGTTCGTGCATACGCTGGAACTTGCCGTTGACGGCGAAGGTGAAGGCATAGGTCTGCCCGGTGAAGCGGTGGCGCTTCAGGAGACGGTTGATGCCCTCCAGACGGTAGGTGACCTTGCCGAGCTTGTCCGACAGGCGGGTGAGCAGGTCTTCGCGCAGGATGCGGCGCATCTCCTCACCGGCCTTGGCGCAGGATTCGCGGTAGCCGCGCAGCTCGTTGTTTTCGAGGCGGTCCAGTTCAGCGAAGACAAAGCGGCAGCCCGCCGCCATGCCGTCCGCGTCGATCGGCGGCACGGAGACGCGCCAGCTCGCGGCATATTCGGCGAGATCGCGCAGCGAGGCCAATTGCTCGCGCCGCGCGGCGCTCGCCGCCTCTTCCGAGGCCGTGCGCGCCTCGTTGCGTTTCAGCGCCAGCCAGGACATCGGGTCGGCGCGCTTTTCCTCTTCCGCCCGGATCTCGGCGCGCAGCGCCGCGCAGATGGCAGCCGCGCCCTTGCCGCCTTCGCGATCGAGGCCCAGAAGTTCGCGATTGGTCTCGGCGTCCATCAGGATGAAGCTGCGCCGGCGCTGCGTCACGCCCGCGCGAAGCTGGCTGGCCGCCATGTCCACCTTGGCGCGGGCGGTCGCCACCATCTGTTGCAAAGCCTGAACGCGCGGCTCGACCTCCTCGCGCAGCTCCTGGGCATGGGCGTCCCGCTCGGAGCGGATGTCGGACAGTTCAGCGCGCAGGCCCTTGGCGTCGCTTTCCTCCACCAGCGTCCGGTCGCGCGAGAGCGTTTCGCGGCGGCGGGCGGCGGATATCAGGCGGTGTTCGAGATCGAAGGGGCCGGGCTCGGCGCGCAGCGTATCCAGAAGCGGCCCGAGCAGCCGGCCGGCGTCGCGGACCGTGCGCAAGCGATCGCGCGCCTCGGCAAGCCGCGCGCGCAAGGTGACGGCTTCGGCCTTGAGATCCGAGAGATCGCCCCCGCCCCCGCCGCCCCGGCCGAACAGAAGCTCGCGCAGATCGCGCTGTACGGAGAGACCCATGCCCGAGGAGGTCTTGCCGTTGCGCATCACGCCGCGATCAAGACGGTCAAGTTCAGCGTCGGTCTCCGCCTTGCGGAAGGCGCCGATGCGCACGGCCAGAAACGCCTTGGCGTGTTCGTCCGATGTGCGCAGCGCCTCCACGATACTGCCGGCCTGCACATGGGCATTGGTGGAGCGGGTGGCCGAGGTCTTCACCAACGTGCAGCCGGAGAATGTGTTGCGGTCGCTCCACATGAGATCGAAGGCGTGCTGGAGCAGCGGCGGCTGCACGATGATGGCCTCGCGCCCGCGCCCGAGCAGCGCCTCGGCGGCATATTGCCAGGACGGGTCCGCGATCTCCACGACATCGCAGAGCGGCACGGCGGGAATGCCTGCGCTCTGGAGCGCGGCGAGAAGCTTCGTCGCCTCGCGCGAAAGGAGCGCACCTTGCGGGCGCTGCAAGCCGCCCTCGACCCGCTCCAGCCGCTCCTGCAGGCGGCGCGTTTCGTCGAGCAGCGCGTCGGCCTTGGCGTCCAGCTCGTGCTGCCAGTTCTCGGCGCGCGTCGCCTCTTCCACCAGCGCCTGCAAGCGCTCGCCGCGCCCGCGCAGGGCCTCGGCCGGGGGCAGATCGCCCGAAGACAATGCCAACGCTTGGCGCGCGGCGTCGGCGGCGCGCCCGTCTGACGGCTTCAGGGCGTCGTGCAGCCGCACGAGATGGGCCAGCGCCTCGCGCAGCTTCAGCCAGAGTTTCTCGGCCTCGGCCAGATCACGGGCAGCCAGTTTGTCCTCGGCGTCGATCTGGCGAAGCTGCGCCTCGCCGCCGGCCGCGCCCAGCAGGGCTTCCTTGGAGCGGATTTCCTCGTCCCAGCCACGGATCCACTCGCGCCGGCTTTCCAGAACGCCGCGCTCCAGCTTCAGCTCGCCCTCGCGCGCATGGAGCACGGCGCGGCAGGCCTTGAGTTCATGGGCCAGACGGCGCGTCTCGAAGGCGCTGGCGCGCCAGCGTTGCCGGTCGGCCGACAGGCGCGCGCCGGCCCAAAGGCGGAAGCGATCGGCAATGCGCAGCGCGTGCTTGTGGCGCGCCTCGACATCGGCGATTAGCCGCTCCAGCTCGCGCCATGTCGCGATGGAGGTGCGAACGCGCTCCACATCCAGCGGCTCGGGCTCCAGCACGAAATCGCGCACGAAGAGCGTTGGATCAAAGATCGGTTTGAAGGCCAGCGCATTGGAAAAGGCGCGCAGGAAGTGCTTCGGGTTGGGCGGGGTCGCCCCATTGCGCATCAGCGTGAGCATATGCGCGGTGAACTTCTCGGCCGAGTTGCGAAACTCTTCCATGCCGGGATGCTCGGCCCGCAGGGAGGCCGCGATCTCGCTCCACGGCGCGATCGTGCTGACGCCCTTCACGCGCCGCCGGACATGGGCCACCGAAAAGGCGTGCCCCGGAATGACGAAGCGCGAGAGCACATCCTCGCGGCTGTCGCCATGGCGCGCCGACAGAGCCACGCCGACCGTGATCGGCTCTTCGGTGTAGTAGTTGCGGAAGGTCAGCGCGAGGATCGTCTCGCAGGAGGAGCGCAGCGGCTTGCCGTCTTCGGCCGGATCGCCCGTCATGCCCAGGCAATATTCGAGCACGCTGCGCGAGGAGCGGCCTGATGCGCTGGCATTGAGGTTCAGGCGGTTCTGATTGACGCCGGTGATGACGGACTGGATCGCGTCCTGGATCGAGGACTTGCCCGCGCCCGTCGGGCCGATCAACGCGGCCTCGCCCCGGATTTCGATGTCCTTGGCGTCGATCAGATACCAGTTGATGAGGGAGATACGCGAAAGACTATACATCGCTCTCGCCCTCCTTTTCGTTCGTGTTCGCCGCCAGGCCGGCTGTGTCGGCTGAAGCCATGTTCGCCGCTTCGGCCGTTTCCGGCGCTTCGCCCGCCTCCGGCTCGCTCAGGGCTTCGCCCGAGGCCGCCGGCTCGACGGCCCAAAGCAGGAGATCGCGAACATAGCTGTCCGGCACGAGAATGGCGATGCCCGGCAGGATGGCGAGGGTCGAGACGCGGCGCACCCGGTCCCGCTCGCCGAGCCGCAACGCGCCGTGTCGCGCGAACATGCGCAGAATGTCGAGAAGCCGCGTTTCCTCGGGCGGCGGCGATTGGGTGACGGTGACGAGCCGGTCCACCAGATCGTCGGTGTTGGTGTCCACGATTCCGGCCTCGCCCACCTCATGGGCGCGCAGCGACTCCTCCCAGAGAAGCCGCAGCGCCAGAAGCACCAGCGTCTCGTCCTTGCGCAGCCGCTCGAACACGCCGTCATAGCGCGCCTCGTCGGCGGGCACGGACAGCGCCACCATCTGGTCGCGCGGCGAGATCACGAGGCGATAGCCGAGCGAGCCGAAATAGCGCTCGAAAAACGTCGGATAGGCGCGCACCATGTCATAGGTCCGCCCGATGCCCGGCGTGTGCGAATAAACGCATTGGCGCGTGATCATGACCTGAAGCGCGCGCGTCAGTTCCTCGCCGGACGGGCGGCGGCCGGCGATATGGCCGCCGGCCCATTCGCCATCCACGATGTCGCGGAATTCGTCGGTCTCACGCTGCATTCCGGCTCGCCTCCCCTCGGCGGCGGATCAGGAAATCCTGACAGGTGATCCAGTCGTTGGAGCAGCGCTCGGTCAAAAGCTCGATCTCGTAGGAGCGCGCCAGCGTGCCGTTGAAGATCGACGGGATTTCGCGCAGGCGCTGGAAGGCCACGAAATCATCGACACTCTCGATCGGCATGTCGCGGCCCCGCATTTCCGGCCGGCCGGCGAGCGCGGTTTCGAGATAGGCCGAGAGGCGCTCGGGCGTCACGCGCGTGCGCCGGACATATTCTTCCTTCGCCCTGGCATAGAGCAGCGCGGCGGGATCGGGCGCGCGGTCGGAGAGGATCGTGCGCGTGATCGCCGGCTTCTCGCGGCGGGGCGCGGGAATGTGGACGGGGCCGAGCGGCAGGATGCGCGGCAGAAGCGCGGGAGCCACCGAAATCGCATCGCCCTTGGCCGCCGCCACGGCCTTCATCGCGTCGGCAAGGCCCACTTCCGAGCGGTTCTGGATGCGGTCCATGTAGCGCGCGGTGTTGGCGATGCGCCGCTCGATGCGCGCCACCGTCGCGTCGATGCCGGCCAGATGCTCTTCGGCTGCCTCGAACACATGGGCGATGATGGCGAGTTCCTCGCGCACCTTGGCTGCGCCGGAGGCCGCGTCACCCGCCCGCCCCTCTCGCGCATAGGCCGCGCCCAGCGCCTCCACGAGGCCGCCATCCTCGCCCATGGCCGCGGCCTGGCGCAGGATGCCGCCCCGGAAGCGGAACGGGTTGTCGCGCGTGTGCAGCGTCTTGAAATCGCGGATCAGATGGCGCTCCACGAAATTCTCGAAGAAGTGCCGGAAGACCTCGCGCAGCGAGGGCTGGCTCAGGATACGCTCCTCGGCCTGTCGCAGCGAGACCGAGACGGTGCGCATATGCGACATGAACTCGTTGGCCCCGCGCAGCGCGTTGCGCAGGTTTTCCGAGCGCTCAGCCGGATCGCCCGCCGCGCTTTCCAAGGCGCTCAGGACGCCCAGCACCGCGCCGCCATAGCTCAGCGTTTCGCCGCGCTCGATGTCGGACAGGAGATGCAGAAGCCCGCTCGCTTCGGGGTCGAGATCCACGAGCTTGAGATAGCGCTCGCGATATTCCACCAGCCAGCCGGTTTCCACCAGCCGCTCATAAGCGGTGCGGGCGCGCTCCTCCGCCTTGGTGTTGGGGCCTTCATCCTCCAGCTTGGAGTCTTCGGGCGCGCGGCGCGCCAGGAAGGCGTCGATCTCGGCGATCACGTCCGCGCGGCGCGGCACGATGCCCGACAGGGTGAAGGTGCGGTGGTGAAGATGCAGCAGAAGGTCGGCGTAAAGCCGGCGCGACGACGACGCCAAAGGCTTGAACAGGTCGGGCGGCAGGACGTCGAAAAGCGGCATTCGAACCTTGGCGTGGCTGGGATCACCGCGTCGGCTCGGGCGGGAGCGGCCGCGCCTTCATACCAGACATGGCGTGGCGATCAACCGCCGCGCTCGGGTGGCCGTCGCGTGCTTCCCGCAATTCCCTCGCCAAATCATGGAGTTCTCACAGCCTGTCGCTGTCTGAAGGCCGAATGGAAAGGACCACCAGAGCGCAAGCCTTGATTGGCACAGGCTGAGTTTCCCAACGCGGCTCGTCGCCCTGCGTTGCCGAGTATACAGTGACCACGGCGCCTTGATCGCCCCCGGCAAAGTAGCGGCCGCATGGACGGCGCAGGCCGGAAGGATGCAACAGGCTCGTCGTTTTGACAGCGCTATCGGCTGGCCCATCGTACCGCTCCCTCCGCTCTGCGGGCAGGCAAGTACGCGTCCGGCGCCCCATATCAGACGATCCCCTCGCAACGACATCTCACCGCGAGGTTGCATCCTCAAAGCTACAATCCAAAGGAATGCATGGTACTGCAAGGCATAACCCTGGAACATGACCTCTTCCGGCTATGGGTAAAGCTATTCGACAGAATACTGATAATAAACGTCTTTTAACGCAACGGATTGTCCTCCGCAGCGCCGAACAACACCCCGGGGTGTGTATACCAATCGTAGACCATAACCCCAAGTTGCCGTAGCCGAAATCTCTTCGAGTGGTACGCTCTTCTCTGACACAACACCTGGTAGAACAGCCGAGACTCCCATGAGCCGCGCTTCTCGACACGCCCTTCCCATCCCACCCCACCCTGGTATTCGCCTTTTCCTGCGGTCGAGGCGAGGCAGCAATTCCGTCGAGTTCGCCATTCTGGCGCCGATCCTCTGCCTTCTTCTGCTGGGCTCGGCCTATGTCGGCCTTTATATCGGACGAGCCCATTCGCTCGCGCAGATCGCCGCCGACGTCTCGCGCTATGCCATGGTCGGCGAGACGCCGGATCAGCGGCAAGCCATGGCGCTGCGCTGGCTGGACACGACCGGCAAGGGTTATCCCCTGATCGACCCGCTTCAGCTCCGCGTCGAAGTTAGCGAGACGTTCGACATGATGCATGTCTCCGTCTCCTACGACATGTCCGACCTGCCCCTGCCCGAACTGGTTCGCCAAAGCGTTCCCTTGCCCCAGTCGGTGGTTCGCACGGCGGCGGTGCTGCTCCCATGACGCGGCTCGGTCTGTTTTCGCGCTTGGCGCATAACCGAGCCGGTTCGGTCGCGCTCACCTTCTGCATCGCCCTTCCGGTCCTGGTGGGCGCGAGCGCCTTCGCAACCGATATGGGAAATGTCTTTCTTCAACGCCGCGCCTTGCAGGGCGCGACGGATGCGGCGGCCCTCGCCGCCGCGAGCCAGCCTTCGAAGGCGGACGGCATGGTGCGCCGCGTGCTGGACGCGAACGGGCAGAAGGATGCCCGCTTCGCCTTGACCTTCGGCGAGTACCAGACCGACGCCTCGGGCAAGCGCAGCTTCGCCCCCAAGCCAGGCGGGTCGGTGGTGAGGGTGAACACGTCCCACGATGTCGAGCTTCATTTCGCCGGCATTTTCGGCCTGACGCGCGAAACGGTCGGCACGCAGGCCGAGGCGGCGCGCACGCCCATCGTTTCGCTCTCGGCCGGGAGCCGGCTGGCGAGCGTCGAACCCAAGATCGTCAACGCCCTTCTGGGCAACCTTCTGGGCATCTCGCTCGACCTCAAGATCGCCGATTACAACGCGCTTCTCACCACGAGCCTGCCGCTCAAGCCGCTTCTGTCAGGCCTCGCGCAGGCGCTGGGTGAATCACCGGTCAATGCGACGCTGGGGCACGTTCTGACAACGCCTCTCAAGCTCTCGGTGGTGATCGATCTCCTGGCCGCCCAGAGCGATGCCAAGGGAAACAAGTCGGCTGCCGCCACGCTGCGCAAGATGGCGCAGCAAACGAAATCATCCGCCGCGATGGTGAAGCTCGGCGATGCGCTGGCGCTCGATCCCGCGCTCCAGAGTTCATCGCTGGGTCACGTGGCCGCGCGCGTGTCCTCATCCATTTCCGTCATCGGTCTGGTGAACGCGCTGCTCGACCAGACCCATGTCGGTATGGAAGTTTCGACCGGCGTGGATGCGGCGGGCCTCGCCTCGGTTTCGCTCGACCTGATCTTGGGGGAGCGCATGAAGAAGGCGCAAAGCCTCGCCGTGTCCGACAGAAAGGCGACCATAACCACCGACCAGCTCAAGATGCGGCTGCGGCTTGGTCTTCTGGAAAGCCCCGCGCTCAGACTTCTGAACACGAAGGTCGAGCTTCCCCTCGAACTCGTCGTGGCGGGCGGCACGGCTGAGGTCGTCTCCGCCACTTGCTCCGACAATCTCTGGGAGCGGGAAGTGAAGGTCGCGATCCATCCGGGACTCGCGCGCCTGTCCCTGGGCGACACGAGCCGCCGGTCCCTCGCCCAGACCCATCTTCACGACCGGCTGGAGCCGGCGATCATCGCCAGGGTTCTGGGCTTGCCGGTTGTCGAGGGCTCGGCCCAGATCGTGGCGGCCGACAAGCTCAAGATCGTCACATTCCGAGGCAACGAGATCGGCAGCGGCGTCACCAAGTCCGGCGAAACCAAGTCGATCCTCACCAGCCTCCTCGGCTCGGTCCTCGGCGAAACGCGCCTGAGATTGCTGGGGCTTCCGATCGGCAACCTGCTCGATCCACTCAAGGACCTGCTCACCGCCGCCGTCTCGCCGGTGGACACGCTCCTGAACGCGGTTCTGGCCGCGGTCGGGGTGCGCGTCGGAGAGATGGACGTGCGCGTGGACGATCTCGTGTGCAGTCAGGCTCGGCTCGTCGGATAAAGCTCACCGACGGCGAGTCCGACGAACCTACGCGTGTAGACGTGGCGGCCGATCGGGGGGCGATCAGCTGCCGTTCGCGCTGAGATGAGAGCTGGGTCGGCGCTGATCGAGAACGCGCAGCAAGCCTTCCAGATGATGCCGCAGCTGCGCATCGGGAATGCGCCCGAGCACCGCCTGCATGGAGGGGTCGGCTTCGCTCTCGACCGCGCAGGAGCCCGCGCCGGGGAGGCCTTCGAAAAAATAGGACGGCTCGACGTTGAAGAAACCAGCGAGCCGATAGAGCGTGCTCGCGGAGATGCGATTATCGCCTGACTCGTACTTGCGGATCTGCTGGTAGGTGACTCCGAGCCCATGCCCGACCGCCTGCAACGACAGGTTCTGCTCGGTTCGCAGTGCCCGGAGACGAGAACCGATATGGGAATCGACGGGATCAATGGACACGGATCTGACTTCTATCCAGAGGGCTACGGACTAGGCTGGCCCAACTCACCGGAGATTCGGATGTCGAGCAACGGCATATCGGCGCGGCGCAAGCCGATCCAGACGTTCGTTCGATGAAAGAAACCATGCGAGCGTCAACTCCAGACTGTGCATTTCATCGCAATACAACTTGCGACCACTGAATTTCTAACCTATACTGACTATTCGCAGGAGCATCGGAACGCGATGCCATGGCGAAAGCCAGCCGCTTTTTGCAACTCGGCCGATGTCCAACCTCGCCCCACGCAAGAGCCGGGCATGATTGCCTAAGACCATTCTGGACGAAAGGTCTTAAATTACCTTTTGTACGATTAATTCCGGCGATTGTGGGATTCTCTTATCCCGTGATGTGCACGGGCTCACCCTCAGCGACCGTCGAATACCGTCGGCTGACGCCCGGGACGGAACATCAGCTCACACGAAAAACCCCGCGAGGTGCCAAGCACCTGCGGGGTTGATGGAAACCGGCTGGTTTAATGTCGGTCGCGGACGCTGAGGCCGAGAAGGAAGCCCAAAAGTCCTGCCAGAAGCAGGGCCGATAGGGGATTTTCGTGCACTTGGCGGCGAACGACCTTTCCGCCCTCCTGCGCGTAAGTGCCTGCATTCTCATAAAGATCGGCGGCGTATTTCGACGCCTCGTGCGTTGCTTCGCGCAACGCTTCGCGCCCTTGGCCGTAAAGATTCTGCGCTGCGCCCTCGGCCTGCTTCAATCGACCCTCGGCTGAGTTGCGATCCGAACCCACGGCGTCGCCGAAAGCACCCTGCACGCGTCCGCCCAGCTCACGGGCTGCGCCCTCGAAACGGTTCCTGTCCAAAACATGACCTCCTGGCTGATCACAATTTCAGCGTCGGAGATCTAAATCGCTTAGGCGGGAATTGGTTCGACACAGGATGCGATTTTTTCACGCGCAGCCCACGGGGCGTCATTGATCGGCGCGGGCTCTGCAACCCACCTGTCGAGAGGGTGATTCGCGACAATACTCATGGAAGTCAGCCCCTCGAAACGGGAGGCAGACCTCGGGAGCCCAAGCGTGCTTCATTCCACCCGCGATCGGCCCCTACGCCTCGTGCGAGGCCCGTGCCCAGGTCGTGTCGTCCAGGGACGTGGTCTGCGTGAAAGCGAGCGGCGCCGCACGCCGATCGGTGATGTGCGCCTGATGCTCGGGCAGGAAGGGCCGCAAGGTCACGACCACGCAGCCCGACTCCATTTCGCCCGTTGGAAGCACGGGGAAGCCCGACGCATGAGCCAACGAGAACACCGACATCTCGCCGAAGGCCCCGCCGAACCGATCGAGCATATCGAAGCTCGCACGCTCGGCTTGCCCGTCGCGCAGGATTTCGCAGGCTTGGCAGAAGGCCGCGTAATTGTCCTGCAAGGTCGGGCGCACGGCGCCTTCCCGGCCGAAGGGTCGGAACAGGGCGCGGGTTCGCAGCAGGTCGTCCGACGCCATATTGGCAAAGCGCAGATGAAGATGGGGATCCACCAGCATCACGCCGAAGGGCAGTGGGTCCCAGAGATCGCGCATTTGGGCGAACTCGGCGCGCCCTGAACCGCGCAGGCCGCGAAACACCTGAAACGAGGCCGTCAGCGTGGCACCGAGGCGAGACAGCAGAATTTTCGCCTGGTAGGCATCGGCCGACCAGATCTCGACCTTCCAGACGCCGCTCGCCGTTTCCGCCAGAACCATCGACGCATCGCAGGGGCGCACGCCCTCCGCCTCGACCGAGCCGTCGCTCTGGCGACGCCCGGCGCGCCGATCCACACTCGTGCCCAGAGCGTTCAGCCGAATGGCCGGCCCCGTCATGCCGTGGGGATGAAATCCGATCCGGCAATGGCCGGCACTGACGGCTTCGCCGATGCCGCGAGCCAGTTGGCTCCAGATGCGCACGTCGAACGACGCTTCGCGCAACTGCTCGAGCAGGAACTCGATCCGGGTCTCAAAAGCGGAAGGTGACGCGATGGCTTTCATACGAAGGAAAATTCCATGAACTGCGACGGAGCACAATTGCAGAACTAAGGGGTGATGAGACGCAAAGGCCGATCTGTAGATTCGTAGGCGGCTGACCATCTGGAAAACCAAAGCCGCGCCCCAACGGCACGACCGCGAAGCACTCCCGCGACGGCACGGCGCGACCAAAGACGGTTGCATCGCGACGCGAGCCCCCGTATAAGCCGCCCGTTCGTATGAACTGGCCGGCAGGGCATGCCGTGCCTGTTCGAATGCTGACGCGACCTTCGAGATCCTTCGATGCGTGGCTGGCGCGGCTCTTCCGGGAGGCGGTGTCCGGCCTTTTCGCGGTCCTACTGTCAGGAGAGCAAAATGCCCAAGATGAAGACGAAGTCGGCCGCCAAGAAGCGGTTCCGCATGACCGCCTCCGGCAAGGTCAAGGCGGGTGCCGCCGGCAAGCGCCACGGCATGATCAAGCGCTCCAACGACTTCATTCGCAACGCGCGCGGATCGATGATCCTCAGCGAGGCGGATGCCAAGATCGTCAAAGTCTACATGCCTTACAACCGCTAAGCGGTTCCAAGGCTTATCGATTTTTCAAGGAGATAGATCATGGCACGCGTCAAGCGGGGCGTAACGTCCCATGCCAAGCACAAGAAGACCCTGAAGGCCGCCAAGGGCTTTTATGGCCGCCGCAAGAACACGATCCGCGCCGCCAAGGCTGCGGTCGATCGTTCCAAGCAGTTCGCCACGCGCGACCGCCGCGTCAAGAAGCGCAACTTCCGCGCCCTGTGGATCCAGCGCATCAACGCCGGCGTGCGCGAGCATGGCCTGACCTACGCCCGCTTCATCGACGGTCTGAACAAGGCCGGCATCGAGGTGGACCGCAAGGTTCTGTCCGACATCGCCATCCACGAGCCGGAGGCCTTCACGGCTCTGGTCGAGAAGGCCAAGACGGCCCTCGCCTACATCAAGGACGGCCAGTTCCCCGGCGCCTACGAGCGCGCCGTCGGCGAGAAGCAGGCCGCGTAAGGCAGCCGTCTTCGGATCGTTTGAAAGGCCCGCGCGGATCACGCTCCGCGCGGGCCTTTCTCGTTGGCGGCCCGCGCCCCTCGAATCCCCAGCCGGCTTGCTTCGCGGGGGCGAGACACACTACAGGGTGTTGCGACCCTGGCTTCGGGCTGCCGCCCGCCGCCCTATCCCATGCCCGTGGCGTCACCCGCCACCTTCGTGCCTTTAAGGAGTTCAAACGGCCGTGACGGATCTCGACTCGCTCGAACGGCGCTTTGCCGAAGAGATTGACGCCGCCCGCGACGAGGCCGCGCTGGAAGCCGTCCGCCTGGCCGCGCTCGGCAAGAAGGGCGAGATCTCCGAGCTTCTGAAAGGGCTCGGCAAGATGACGCCCGACGAGCGCCGCGACCAGGGCCCGCTCCTCAACGGCTTGCGCGACCGCGTGCAATCCAGGCTGACGGAGAAGCGCGACGCGCTGGCCGAGGCCGCGATCTCCGCGCGCCTTGCCGCCGAGCGGCTCGACGTGACGCTGCCGGTGCGCTCCAGCCCCCTGTCGCGCGGGCGCATCCACCCGATCAGCCAGGTCGTGGACGAGATCACCGCGATCTTCGCCGATATGGGATTCTCGATCGCCGAAGGGCCGGACATCGAGACCGACCATTACAATTTCACCGCGCTGAACTTCCCCGAAGGCCACCCGGCGCGCGAGATGCACGACACGTTCTTCCTTCAGACGCCGGAGGGCGGCGAGCGTCGCCTCTTGCGCACGCACACCTCGCCCGTGCAGGTGCGCACGATGGAGACCTCAAGCCCCCCCATCCGCATCGTCATTCCCGGCAAGACCTACCGGCAGGATTCCGACGCGACCCACACCCCCATGTTCCATCAGGTGGAAGGGCTGGTGATCGACAAGTCGGCCAATATCGCCAACATGAAGTGGGTGCTGACCGAGTTCTGCAAGGCCTTCTTCGAAGTGCCCTCGCTCAAGATGCGCTTCCGGCCGAGCTTCTTCCCCTTCACCGAACCCTCGATGGAGGTCGACATCCAGTGCGACCGATCGGGCTCCGAAGTGCGCTTCGGCGAGGGCACGGACTGGATGGAGATTCTGGGCTGCGGCATGGTCCACCCCAATGTCCTGCGCGGCGTCGGGCTGGACCCGGACGAGTATCAGGGCTTTGCCTGGGGCATGGGCATCGACCGCATCGCCATGCTGAAATACGGCATGCCGGACCTGCGCGCCTTTTTCGACGCCGATTCGCGCTGGATCGAGCATTACGGCTTCCGCCCGCTCGACCTGCCGACCCTGTTCGGCGGCCTCAGCCAATAGGCGCACGGCGCGACAAGACAGCCGAGACATCGGGCGGCGAGTGAACCTCGCCGCCGCGGC
This sequence comes from Aureimonas sp. D3, assembly GCF_001463805.1. Classification (NCBI taxonomy): domain Bacteria; kingdom Pseudomonadati; phylum Pseudomonadota; class Alphaproteobacteria; order Hyphomicrobiales; family Aurantimonadaceae; genus Aureimonas; species Aureimonas sp. D3. The sequence continues at coordinate 107,389 of NZ_BBWM01000010.1, forward strand.
AGCACCCATCAAACGAAGGACAGGACGCCATGGCCAGAAACGCCGCAGACCTTGCCCGCTTCGCGGTGGTGGAGACGATCTCCGTTCTGGCGGGGGCCATTATCGGCACGCTCGTCATGGCGGCGTTCGGCTGGCTGTTCCTGTCCTTCGGCTTCGCAACGCTCGCCGCCTCGCCGCTTTTCTACGGGCAGGCGCTGGTGACGGTGGCGCTGTTCGCGCTTCTCTACGCCAAGCTTCCCGGCACGCCCGCCACGCTGGCCTCGCTCGCCGTCGGCATCGTGCTGCCCAGCATCATCGTGCGTTTCGCGGCCGATCGGGGCGACCCGCTCGGCACGCTTCTGGCGCTTCATCTCGTCTTCGCGCTCGCCGCCCTGTCGGTCTATCGCTTCGTCCATGCGAGCGGCCTCGTGCGCCGCGCCGCTGACGACGTGACCGATCGCTCGTAAGCCCGACGCTCCCTCCCCTTTCCCGGCCTCTCGCCGCATCCAACGATCATTAGGCCCGTCATGAAGTTCACCCTGTCCTGGCTGAAGGACCATCTCGACACCGACGCCACGCTTGAGGAGATCGCCGAGCGCTTGACCTCGATCGGTCTCGAGGTCGAAGGCATCGACGACAAGGCGGGCCTGCGCCCCTTCACGATCGCGCGGGTGCTCGACGCCAAGCGCCACCCGGACGCCGACAAGCTCCAGATCCTCAGCGTCGACGCCGGCCCCTCGGTCAACGAGGGGAAGCCGCTGCAGGTCGTGTGCGGCGCGCCCAACGCCCGCGCCGGCCTCGTCGGCGTGCTCGGCCTGCCCGGCGCCTATGTGCCCGGCCTCGACGTGACGCTCGGCATCGGCAAGATCCGCGGCGTCGAGAGCTTCGGCATGATGTGTTCCGAGCGCGAGCTGGAGCTCTCCGAAGAGCATAACGGCATTATCGAACTGCCCGAGACCGCGCCTGTTGGCACGGCCTTCGCCGACTATGCCGGGCTCGCCGATCCCGTGATCGAAATCAACCTGACGCCGAACCGCCCGGACGCGACGGGCGTGGCGGGCATTGCGCGCGATCTCGCGGCCTCGGGCCTCGGCACGCTGAAGACGCCGGCGGTGGAGCGGATCGAAGGCGAAGGCGACTGCCCGGTTGCGCTGAATGTCGAAAGCCCGGTCTGCCGCGGCTTCGCGCTGCGGCTCGTTTCGGGCGTCAAGAACGGCCCGTCGCCGGAGTGGATGCAGAAGCGCCTGCGCGCCATCGGCCTGCGCCCGATCAACACGCTGGTCGACATCACCAACTACATCACCTTCGACCGGGGCCGCCCGCTCCATGTGTTCGATGCCAAGAAGGTGGCCGGCGCGCTCACCGTTCGCGGCGCGAACGAGGGCGAGGAAATCCTGGCGCTAGACGGGCGCACCCATAAGCTCAGCGCCGGCACCTGCATCATTGCCGACGACAAAGGGCCTGAGTCGATTGCCGGCATCATGGGCGGCGAGCATTCGGGCTGCGACGAGACAACGACCGAGGTGCTTGTCGAATCCGCGCTTTGGGAGTCGCTGGCGATTGCCCGCACGGGCCGCGCCATGGGCATCATCACCGACGCGCGCTATCGCTTCGAGCGCGGCGTCGATCCGGCTTTCATGGAAGGCGGGCTGGATTTGGCCACGCAGATGATTCTGGATCTCTGCGGCGGCGCGCCTTCGCGGCGCGTGGTGACGGCCGTTCAGCCGGTCGAGATGCCGCGCATCACGCTGCCCTTCACCGAGGTGAAGCGTCTGACCGGCCTCGACGTCTCCACCGAGCGTCAGGTCGACATCCTCGAAACGCTGGGCTTCACCGTGTCCGCCGGAGGCGAGACCGCCGAGGTGACGGCGCCGACCTGGCGCCCGGATATCGAGGGCAAGGCCGATCTCGTGGAAGAGATCATGCGTCTTGTTGGCGTCGATCACATCGAGCCGCAGCCGCTGGAAAAGCTTGCCGGCGTCAATGGTCGCATTCTCACCACGGCGCAGGTGCGCGATCGTGCCGCGCGCCGGGCGCTGGCCGCGCGCGGGCTGGCCGAGGCGGTTACCTATTCCTTCCTTTCGGCCTCGGCGGCGGAAGCTTTCGGCGGCGGACAGTCCGGCTTGAAGCTCGAGAACCCGATCGCGGCCGATCTCTCGGACATGCGCCCCTCGCTTCTGCCGAATCTCCTTCAGGCGGCGCAGCGCAATGCGCAGCGCGGCTTTGCCGACACGGCGCTGTTCGAGGTCGGCGCGGTCTATCGCTCGGTCGAGCCGGACGGCCAGCGGCGCGTGGCCGGCGGCATCCGGCGCGGCACGGCGGGTCATGCGGGCGCGGGACGCGACTGGGCCGGAAACGCCGCCCCCGTCGGCGTGTTCGAGGCCAAGGCCGACGCGATCGCCGCTTTGGAGGCGATCGGCGTTCCCGCCGACCGGCTCCAGTTCGAGACGCCGGCCAGCGGCTGGTATCATCCCGGCCGCTCGGGCCGCATCAAGATGGGCCCGAAGACGGTTCTGGCCGAGTTCGGCGAGTTCCATCCGCGAGTTCTGAAGGGTCTCGACCTGTCGGGCTCCTATGCCGGGTTCGAGGTCTTCCTCGATGAAGCGCCCGAGCAGAAGCGCAAGGCCACGCGCACCAAGCCCGTGTTGCAACTCTCCAGCTTCCAGCCGGTACGCCGCGACTTCGCCTTTGTCGTGCCCTCCGAGGTCGAGGCGATCAAGCTGGTGCGCGCGGCCGAAGGCGCGGACAAGAAGTTGATCGGAGAGGTGCGCGTCTTCGACATTTTCGAGGGCGCGGCGCTCGGCGAAGGGCGCAAGTCCATCGCCATCGAAGTGACGCTGAAGCCCACCGACCGGACGCTGACGGAGGAGGATCTGGACGCCGTGTCGCAGAAGATCGTCGCGGCCGTCGCCAAGGCGACCGGCGGCACGCTGCGCGCCTGACGCGCTCCAAAGGCCCGCCCCGCGCGGGCCTTTCATCATTTGGGGAGGAACATCCATGCTGCGTTGGGGTATTCTGTCGGGCGCGAAGATCGCCCGCGAGCACGTCATTCCGGGGATCGTGAAGGCGGAAGGCTGCGTTCTCTCGGCCATCGCCAGCCGCGACCTGTCGCGCGCGCAAGGGCTGGCTGAGCATTTCGGCGCGCGCCACGCCTTCGGCTCCTACGAGGCGCTTCTCGACAGCGCGGAGGTGGACGCGGTCTATATCCCGCTGCCG
>NZ_BBWM01000011.1:0-57195 GCF_001463805.1 Aureimonas sp. D3
GGTCTATATCCCGCTGCCGACCAGCCAGCATGTGGAATGGGCGCGCCGCGCCATCGAGGCCGGCAAGCATGTTCTGGTGGAAAAGCCGCTGGCGCTGAAGGCCGAGGCGATCGAGCCCCTGATCGCCGCGCGCGACAAGGCGGGCGTCGAGGTGGCGGAAGCCTTCATGGTGCGCTACCACCCGCAATGGGCCCTGGTGCGCGAGTGGATCGCGGACGGGCGCATCGGCCGCCTCTGCCATGTGCAGGGGGCCTTCTCCTATTACAATGTCGATCCCGCCAATATGCGCAACCAGCCGGAACTCGGCGGCGGCGCGCTTCCCGATATCGGCGTCTACCCGGTCGTCACCACGCGGCTTTCCACCGGTGCGGAGGCCGTATCGGCCTGCGCTTTGATCGAGCGTGACCCGACCTTCGGCACGGATCGCTTCGCCGATTGTTCGGTGGACTTTCCCGATTTCCGCCTCTCCTTCTATGTCGCGACCCAGATGGCCGCGCGCCAGACCATGGTGTTCCACGGCACGGAAGGGTTTATCGAGGTGGACGGGGCCTTCAATGCCGGGCTCTACGCGCAGGCCGCCGTGCATTGGCACGACCGCTCGCATGGGCGCTCGGAGACGGCGCGCTTTGGCGCGGCGGATCAGTATCGCCTCCAGGCCGAAGCCTTCGCGCGGAAGGTCGCAGGCGGCACTGAGCCTCTGTTCTCGCTGGAGGAATCCATCCTCAACCAGCGCGTGATCGACGCGTTCTACCGCTCCGACGAAGCGGGCGGCTCGACCGTCCCGGTCTGAGGTCTTCCCGCGAGAGTCGGTTTCCCCGTACGGACAAGGCGGGGAAACAAGACCTTCGAGCTGTCCGGCGAACCTTCGTTCGGCGGACATGCCCTGATGCCCGGTGTGTCGTGTGGCGCTCCAGCTTCGGTCCATTCATCTGCCTTAGTTTCGGCCGATCCGTCCGGCTTGGCTCTGCCAGCCGGCATGGCCGATGCCGGCCGTCCGGAGGAACGCCCCATGCTGTCAGGTTCTCGCTCGCGCCTGTCGCTCGCCACGCTCGGGCTGATCAGCGCCCTGTCCGGCCCCGCCGGCGCGCAGACGCCCGCCAAGGAACTGTTCGGCTCCGAGGCGACCCCCAGCGCCGGCCCGCCGCAGAGCATCGGCTTCTATTCCAAGGGCTGCCTGTCGGGCGCGATGGAAATGCCCAAGGATGGGCCGACCTGGCAGGTCATGAAGCCTTCGCGCAACCGCGCCTTCGCCCATCCGACCATGATCCGCTTTCTCCAGCGCCTGTCGGGCGACGCCGCGCGCGAGGCACATTGGCGTGGGCTTCTGTTCGGGGACATGGCGCAGCCGCGCGGCGGTCCGATGAAGGATGGCCACGCCTCGCACCAGATCGGCCTCGACGCAGACATCTACCTGACCGAGATGCCGACGCGCCGCCTCTCGCCGCATGAGCGCGACACGATGCCCCTGCCCTCGGTGATCGACAAGCGCACCAACCGGATCGACCTGTCGCGCTGGCGGCCCGAGATGCTGAAGCTCATCCGCACCGCCGCGCGCGAGCCGGAGGTGGAGCGCATCTTCGTGCATCCCGGCATCAAGGAGCAGCTCTGCAAGACGGCGGGGCGCGACCGGGCTTGGCTCAACAAGGTTCGCCCGATGTTCGGGCACGATTATCATTTCCACGTGCGGATTTCGTGCCAGCCGGGCTCGCCCAATTGCCAGTCGCAGGAATCGACCGGCAAGGGCGATGGCTGCGATAAGCTCGACTGGTGGTTCAACGTCGCGCTGCGCCCGCCCCCGCCCAACGCCAAGCCCTACAAGAAGCCGCCCCCGATCTTCATGGCGGCCCTCCCGAAGGCCTGCGCGGCCGTGCTCAACCAGCCGGCGGCCAAGGGCGGCGCGGTGATGGCCGCCTCGCCCGCGCCGAGCCTGCCGCAACCGCCGCCGCCCGTCGCCGCCGCCATGTCGGACGATTTCGACGACAACGCGCAGCCGGCGCCCATCGCAAGCCCCGCGCCGCCGCCTTTGGCGCCCGCCACCAGCACCCCGGCCTATGCGCCGGAGCCTCCCGGCGGATTGCCCATGCCGCGTTTCCGCCCGGCCCGTTGAGCCGGGCGAAAGCCGCTCAGAGCCTTCCAGCCTCCGCGCCGCTTCCCTGAGGGCCGATCGCGGCGAAGAGCGCCGCGTCGTCACCGATGCCCGCATTGGGCGTCGTCAGCAGCGTTTCGCCATAGAAGATGGAATTCGCCCCCGCGAGGAAGCAGAGGATCTGCGCCTCGCGGGTGAGCTGCGAGCGGCCGGCCGACAGGCGCACCCGCGCCTTCGGCATGACGAGCCGGGCCGCCGCCACCATGCGCACGAGATCCAGCGCGTCGATCCGCTCGCGTCCCGCCAGCGGCGTCCCGTCGACAGGCACCAGTGCGTTGATCGGCACGCTTTCGGGATGCGGGTCGAAGCCGGACAGAACCTGCAACAGGCTGGCGCGATCCGTCACGCTCTCCCCCATGCCGACGATGCCGCCGCAGCACAGCTCGATCCCCGCTCTGCGAACGAGACCAAGGGTCTCCAGCCGGTCGCGATAGGTCCGCGTCGAGATGATGCGCTCGTAGAATTCGGGCGATGTGTCGAGATTGTGGTTATAGGCGGTGAGCCCGGCGCGCGCGAGGCGCTCGGCCTGATGGGGCTTCAACATGCCGAGCGTGACGCAGGCTTCCATGCCGAGCTCGCGCACGCCCGCCACCATCTCCACCACCGCGTCGAACTCGCGCCCGTCCCGCACCTCGCGCCAGGCCGCGCCCATGCAGAAGCGCGAGGCTCCGGCCGCCTTGGCGGTCTGCGCCAGGGCGATGACCTTGTCCGGCTCCATCAAACGGTCGCGCGTCAGCTCGACCTCGCGGTGATGGGCCGATTGCGGGCAATAGGCACAATCCTCCGGGCAGCCGCCGGTCTTGATCGACAGGAGGCTGGCGCGTTGCACATGATCGGGATCGTGATGGGCGCGGTGGACGGCCTGCGCCCGGCCGACGAGATCGAGCAGCGGCGCTTCGAGAAGCGCGGTGATCTCGTCCATGGTCCAATCATGACGGATCACACCATCGGCGCTCATCGGCGCAGGCTCGCACGACGCGGCAGGACAAGGCTTGCCACCGCCAGGATGGCGATCTTCAGGAGATCGCCCGGCACGAAAGGCCAGACGCCGACGCTCAGGATCTTGTCCGCCGGCACCAAGAGCGCGAGCCAAGCCGCGCCGCAGGCGTAGACGAGGGCGAGGCCAGCCAGCATGGCGCCAAAGCGCCCGAGGAACTTGCGCCCCGCCGCCCAGTGGCCGACCAAGGCCGAAGCGAGAAGGAAGCCCAGGAGATAGCCCGCTGTCGGTCCCATCATATAGGCCAAGCCAATGCCGCGCTCGGGCGTACCGGAGAAGACGGGCAGCCCCGCCGCACCGGCCGCGAGATAGGCCAGAAAGATCGAGACCGCCAAGCGAGGGCCTAGAAACAGCGCGAAGCCCATCACGGCCATCGTGTGCAGCGTCATCGGCACAGGCCAGAAGGGAATCTGCGCCTTCGCGGCCAGCGTCATGAGGATGACGCCTGCGGGAATCACAACAAGCTGGGGAAGGATGCCAAACCGGGATGGATGCGTGGACGAGACTGTGGTCGCCATCGAAACCTCTTTATCTATTATTTTTGGCGGATTGCTTCCCGATCATGATGCGAATTCTCTGATTCGCTCAACGATTCTAAAAATAATAGATAAAGCGCGATGTGTTACGTGCGCCCCCTTGAGTGCGTCACCTGCCCGATCCGCTGCACATGCCGCGCCAGCGTCGAGGCCGCCCCTTCGGCATCTCCCGCCCGGAGCGCCAAGAGAATGGCGCGGTGGTCGCGGTCGGTCGGCGCGTCCCATTCCGCCCGCCAACCGGAAAACAGAAAGCGCGCGCTCGCGGCCTGAAGATCGTCGATCGTCTGCAGGAGACGGGGCATGGCGCAGGGGGCGAGAATGGTGCGGTGAAAGGCGCGGTTCGCCTCTTCCCAGGCCTGCACATTCGCGGCCCGGTCGCCCGCCTCCACCGCCTTATCGGCTTCATCCAGGATCGAGCGCGTCAGATGCGGAAAGGCGTGGCGGAGCGCGAGGCTTTCCAGCGCCGCGCGCATTTCGGCGACCTCCCGCACTTCGGCCGGGCTGAACCCCGCGACACGCACGCCCCGGCGCGGCTCGCTCACGACAAGCCCCTGGGCCTCCAGCCGTCGAAAGGCCTCGCGCACCGGCACATGGCTGGCGTTGAACTCCAGCGCCACATGATCCTGCCGCAGCTTTACGCCCGGCGCGATCGCGCCTGAAATGATGCGCTCGGCCAGCGCGCGACTGATTCTGACCGCCAGCGGGTCGTCTTTGGCAATGCTCATGCGTGCGCGATAATCTATAAAAGCAGGCCCGTCGATGCGCCCTCCGCGACGCATCGCGCGGGCTGCGACACAGCGCCTTTTTCCCGCAACGTTGCGGTGCTATGGCTGGCCCGTCTTCAAACGATTGAAACCGGACCGGCATGACTCCGACGCACGATTCCGCCGAAAACCTGAAGTTTCCGATCCTGATCGGCGACATCGGAGGCACCAATGCCCGGTTCGCCCTTCTGGTGGACGCCTTCGCCGAGCCGAAGAACTTCCCGATCGTCCAGACCGCCGATTTCCCCAATATCGACGACGCGATCCAGGCGACCGTTCTCGACAAGACCTCGATCCAGCCGCGCTCGGCCGTGCTCGCCATTGCCGGCCCGATCAGCGGCGACGAAATCGAGCTGACCAATTGCCATTGGGTGGTGCGCCCGCGCCGGTTGATCGAGGATCTCGGCTTCGAGGACGTGCTGCTCGTCAACGATTTCGAAGCGCAGGCGCTCGCCGTTTCGGCTCTGCCGGACGCCGGCCGCGAGGCGATCGGCCTCGCCGGCACACCGCATGACGGCGCGCGCGTCGTGGTCGGCCCCGGCACGGGCCTCGGCGTCGCGGGGCTCGTCAAGGCGCGGCGCATGTGGATTCCCGTAGCGGGCGAAGGTGGCCATATCGACCTCGGCCCCCGCAGCGCGCGCGATCTTGCCATCTGGCCCTATCTGGAGACGATCGGCGGGCGCGTGTCGGCCGAGCAGGTCCTGTGCGGGCGCGGCCTCGTCAATCTCTACAACGCCATCGGGCGCGCCGACGGGCGCGAGGTGCAGCCGCATTCCCCCGCATCGATCACGGCGGCGGCAGGCTCCGGAGACGAAACGGCCCGCGAAGCCATCCGCCTCTTCGGCATCTATCTCGGGCGCGTGGCCGGCGATCTAGCCCTGGTCTTCATGGCGCGCGGCGGCGTCTTCATCGCGGGCGGAATCTTCGGCCACATCGCACCCTATATCGACCGCGCCGCCATGCGCGCCGCCTTCGAGGACAAGGCGCCCCACGAAGCGCTCTTACGCGACATGCCGCTCTACGCCATCACGCTGCCGCTGGCGGCGCTGGCCGGGCTCGCCACCTTCGCCCGCGCGCCGCGCTCCTACGGGCTCGAGACCACCAACCGGCGCTGGACGCGCTGACGCTCTTTATCCCCCCACCGCCGCGCCTGTAGGCAGGAGCGGCGGCAGCGGCTATAGAGCGAGCCGACGATGAACCGGCCGGCCCGATCCTTGACGAAGACCACTCTCTCCTTGAGCGAACCCCGTCAGCGGGGCGAGGCGCTCCATCTGCTTCGCCGCGTGATCGCGGAAAACGGGCGCGAGCATCTCGCCGGCTACGCGGTGGCGGCCCTGTGCCTCGTCGTGGTGGCCCTCACCACGGCCTTCATGGCCTGGGTGATGCGCGACGTGATCGACGAGATTTTCGTCGCCGGCAACCGGGCCATGCTGTTCACGCTGCCCTTCGCGATCTTCTTCGCCTTCTTTCTGCGCGGCATCGCCTCCTATGGGCAGGGCGTCATCCTGGCGCGGATCGGCAATGATGTGGTGGCGCGCTACCAGCGCCGCCTGTTTGCCCATCTCACGGAACTCTCGGTGGATTTCTTCGGCGAAACGCGCTCGGCGCAGCTCGCCGCGCGCATCAACCAGAACGTCTCTGGCATTCGCGACACGCTGAACCTGACCGTCACGTCGCTGGCGCGCGATCTCCTGACGCTGATCTTCCTGATCTTCGCCATGATCTGGCAGGATTGGGCGCTGTCGCTGATCGCGCTCACCGCAGGCCCGCCCATCGCCATTATGATCTCGCGCCTGTCGCGCAAGCTGCGCAAGGCGACGCGACAGTCGATCGACCTCAACAGCCGGGTTCTCGGCTCCATGCAGGAAGCGGCGCAGGGCATTCAGGTGGTGAAGGCCTTCACCATGGAAAAGCTCCTGCGCGCGCGCACCGACGATCTGATCGAGAAGGCGGAAGAGCGCTCCAACCGCATTGCCATCATCACCGAGCGTTCCGGCCCGATCACCGAGACGGTTGCCGGCATCGCGGTGGCCGCCGTGATCGCCTGGTCGGGCTATCGCTCCATCGTCTACGGCTATTCGCCGGGCTCGATGTTCGCCTTCATCACGGCGCTGCTTCTGGCCTACGACCCCGCGCGCCGCCTCGCCAAGCTGCAGGTGCAGATGGAGCGGGCGCTCGTGAACGCCAAGATGATCTACGAGATCCTGGACGAGACGCCGCGTCAGGCCGACGCGCCGGGCGCCAAGCCGCTCTCCGTCGCGGGGGGCGAAATCCGCTTCGACGCCGTATCTTTCGGCTATCATGCCGAGGAGCCGGTGCTGCGCGAACTCTCCTTCACCGCGCCCCCCGGCCGGACCACGGCGCTGGTCGGCGCGTCGGGCGGCGGCAAGTCCACGATCATCGCGCTGATCGAGCGCTTCTACGACACCGCCTCGGGCCGCATCCTGATCGACGGGACGGATATCGCCACCGTCACCAAGCATTCGCTGCGCTCGGCCATCGCCTATGTGCCGCAGAGCCCCGTTCTGTTCGAAGGCTCGATCCGAGACAATATCCGCTTCGGCCGGCCGGAAGCCTCCGACGCCGAAGTGGAAGACGCCGCGCGCAAGGCGCAGGCCGAGGAGTTCATCCTCACCCAGCCACTCGGCTACGAGACGCCGGTGGGCGAAAACGGCGTGACGCTTTCGGGCGGCCAGCGCCAGCGCCTGTCGATCGCCCGCGCGCTCCTGCGCGACGCACCGATCCTGCTTCTCGATGAGGCGACCTCGGCGCTCGACACGCGCTCGGAAGTGCTGGTGCAGCGTGCGCTGGAAACCGCGATGCGCGACCGCACCGTCATCGTCGTCGCCCATCGCCTGTCCACCATCGTCGGCGCGGACCAGATCCTTGTCGTGGATCGCGGCCGAATCGCCGAAAGCGGCACGCATCAGGAGCTTCTGACCCGTCCGAACGGGCTTTATGCCCGTCTGCACGGGTTCCAGGGCGGGGCGGACGCTTCCGAAACCATCGAAACGGAGACCTTGTCATGAGCGAGCCGATGAAGCTGGTGATCCTGGGTGCCGCCGGGCGCATGGGCCGCACGCTGGTGCGCGTCGTCAAGGAAACCGACGGCGCCAAGCTTTCCGCCGCGATCGAGCGCGAGGGTTCGCTGGCGCTCGGCAACGATGCCGGGGAACTGGCCGGCGCCGGCCATCTCGGCATTCCCGTCTCCAGCGATCTCTCGGCCGCCCTGGACGCGGCGGACGGCGTGATCGACTTCACCGCGCCGGCCTCCAGCGTCGCGGTGGCCAAGGAGGCCGCCCGGCGCGGGCTCGTCCATATCATCGGCACGACCGGCTGCTCGGAAAGCGACGATGCCGCGATCGCCGCAGCGGCGCAGGCCGGCGCGCGGATCGTGAAGTCCGGCAATATGAGCCTCGGCGTCAATCTCCTCGCCGTTCTGGCCGAACAGGCGGCGCGCGCCTTGGGGCCGGATGCGTTCGACATCGAAATCCTCGAAATGCACCACCGCCAGAAGGTCGACGCCCCGTCCGGCACTGCGCTGCTTCTCGGCGAAGCAGCGGCGGTCGGGCGCGAGATCGCCTTGAAGGATCAGTCCGTGCGGGTGCGCGACGGCCATACCGGCCCGCGCGAGGCCGGCACGATCGGCTTTGCCACGCTGCGCGGCGGCTCGGTGGTGGGCGATCATCAGGTGATCCTCGCCGGCGAGGGCGAGCGCATCGAACTGAGCCACCGGGCCGAGGACCGCGCCATCTTCGCGCGCGGGGCCGTGCGTGCCGCACTTTGGGCGCGAGGCCAAGCGCCGGGTCTTTATTCGATGCGTCAGGTGCTCGGCTTCTGACGCTCCACAGGTTTTCCACATCCCGTCCACATCATACCGTCCACAAAGGGAGTTCGCCTTCATGTCCCGCACCCTCGTGCTCGTCCGCCACGGCCAGAGCGACTGGAACCTCAAGAACCTCTTTACCGGCTGGCGCGACCCGGACCTGACGGAACTCGGCGTGGAAGAGGCCAAGGCCGCCGGCCAGCGCCTCAAGGCGGCCGGGCTCCAGTTCGACATCGCCTTCACCAGCGCCCTCTCCCGCGCCCAGCGCACGCTGAAGCTCATCCAGGGCGAACTCGGCCAGGAGGGTTTGGAGACGATCCGCGATCAGGCTCTGAACGAGCGCGACTATGGCGACCTGTCGGGCCTCAACAAGGACGACGCCCGCGCCAAGTGGGGTGAGGATCAGGTCCATGTCTGGCGCCGCTCCTATGATGTGCCGCCTCCGGGCGGCGAGTCGCTGAAGGACACGGGCGCGCGCGTCTGGCCCTATTACATCCACCGCATTCAGCCGCATGTCCTGTCGGGCGGCACGGTGATCGTCGCGGCCCACGGCAACTCGCTGCGCGCCCTCATCATGGCGCTGGACGGCCTGACAGGTGAGGAGATCGTCGCGCAGGAACTCGCGACGGGCGTGCCCATCGTCTACAAGCTGAACGCCGATTCCACCGTCGCTTCCAAGGAAGTTCTGGCGGGCTGACCGTCACCAAGCCCGCCCCGCTTCAGCCGGGGCGGGCATCACGAACAGACAGTGGGGTGGCGCCTCGGTGCCGCCCTTCTTCTCCGCCGCGTCAACTTGGCGCTTGCGGGATCGACATTCTGAACGGATGCTGAGGCCTTCCCTTGGAAGGAGGCATCGCATGCGCCGCGTTCTCCTCGGTTTTATCGCCCTGGTCGCCCTAGCTCATCCGGCGCTGGCGGACGATGGCAGCGATGCTCGCGCCACGATCGGCGGGCAGCTCGAAGCCTTTCGCGCCGACGATGGAGCGCGGGCCTATGCCTTCGCCGCTCCTAATATCCAGCGCCTCTTTCCCTCGCCCGAGATTTTTCTGAGCATGGTGGCGCAGGCCTATCCCGCCGTTCACCGCGCCGGCAACGTCACCTTCGGCGCGCTGAAGGCCGAGGGGGCCGGGCTGCGTCAGGAGGTCTACCTGTCGGATGCCAAGGGGCAGAGCTGGATCGCGAGCTACACGCTGGAGCGCCAGCCGGACGGCTCGCTGAAGATCACCGGCTGCCAGATGCGCAAGGGCAACGACATCGGAGCCTGACGACCCTCCGGTCGGCAACGCCTTTCCCCCTCGTGTCCCGCGTCGGCGCGGCATGCGACATAGGCTCGGCCGAAGAACCTTTCGCCCCCTCGACAGGCCGCAGCGCCTTCGGAAAGCGAGAAGGGGCGCAACACGCCCCTCCGCTTCGACCTCAGTCGCGATAGGCCCCTTGGCGCTCCAGCATCCAGCCGGGATATTCGGCCGGCAGGCGCGACACGGCGTCGAGCTTGGCGAGATCGTCTGGGCTCAGTTCCACCTTGGTCGCGCCGATATTGTCGCGGAGCTGCTCCGGCCGCCGGGCTCCGATGATGACGCTGGTCACGACGCTCTGGTGCAGCAGCCAGCTGAGCGCCACCTGCGCCACTGTGCAGCCCCGGGCGTCGGCCACTTCGCGCATCGCCGAAATCACAGCGCTGCCGCGCGTGCGGTCTACGGGCGGGAAGTCGAACGTGGCGCGCCGCCCGTCCGCGCCGGTGCCCTCGCCGTCATATTTGCCCGAGAGATAGCCGCCGGCCAGCGGGCTCCAGACCATGAGGCCGATGCCCTCGGACTGAAGCATGGGCGCGATGTCGCGTTCGAGATCGCGGCCGACCAGCGTGTAATAGGCTTGAAGGGAGAGAATGGGCGCGAGCCGGCGCATCTCGGCGATGCCGACCGCCTTCATCACCTGCCACGCCGCCCAGTTGGACAGGCCGAGATAGCGCACATGCCCGTGGCGCACGAGCGTGTCCAGCGCCTCCAGGGTTTCCTCGATCGGCACAGCCCGGTCGAAACCATGGATCTGGTAGAGGTCGATATGGTCGAGCCCCAGCCGCTGGAGGCTCTGCTTGCACTGGGACAGGATATGCGAGCGCGAGGCGCCGCGCGCGTTCGGCCCCGGCCCCATGACGCCCATCACCTTGGTGGCCACCACGACATCGTCCCGCGCGACGCCGAGGTTTTGGAGCGAGCGGCCGAGAATGCGCTCGCTTTCGCCGCCCGCATAGACATTGGCCGTGTCGATGAAATTGATGCCGGCATCCAGCGCCGTCTTCACCAGCGCGTCGGCCTCGTCCTGCCCGAGCCGGCCGATCTGGCTCCACATGCCCTCGTTGCCGCCGAAGGTCATGGTGCCCAGGCACAGTTCCGAAACGAAAAGGCCGCTATGGCCGAGCTGTCGCATCCGCATGGATCATCTCCTTGAAAGCGTGGCGATGGGCCGAACCTAAGGCGCGGGGTCGCCTTTGCCTCCGGCCGATCCTCTCAGCCTCTTGCCCGATCCTCTCAAACCCGCCCGAAGGCGATGGCGTTTAGCGGTCTCGTGCGTACACTCACGGGCATGACCGACCTGACCGACCTCGCCCCGCTTCTCGAACGCCAGTTTCTGCGCCATGGGCGCGAAACGCCGATCAAAGGCCTGCTTCTCAACCGTGCGGAGGAACCCAGCGGTGTCATCCGCTCGGTCTACGGCCCCTCCTTCTGCCTCGTCGTGCAAGGCGCGAAGCTCTCGACGCTCGGCCCCGACACCTATCGCTACCGCGCGGGCGAATGCCTGATCGCCTCGGTGGACGTTCCGGTCTCGGCGCGGATTGTGGCGGCGAGCCCGGCCGAGCCCTATCTCGCGCTGAGCTTCGCGCTTCCGCCGGAGGACGTGACCGCACTGGTCGCCGAGGCCGAAATCGCGCCCGCGCCGGCCGCGCCCTTCGCGGCGCTGGCGGCGGGCCGGGCGGACCCGTCCCTGTGCGATCCGATCCGACGGCTTCTGGAATGCCTCGACCATCCGCGCGACAGATCGGTTCTCGTGCCGCTGATCCGGCGCGAGCTCGTCTGGCGCCTGCTCCATAGCCCGCTCGGCGCGGCGCTCGCCCAGATGGGTGCGCGCGACAGCCACGGCGCGCGGGTCGGCCGGGCCTGCGCCCATATCCGCGCGCATTATGCGCAGAGCCTTCGGGTTCAGGATCTCGCCCGGCTGGCCGGCATGAGCGTTCCCAGCTTCCACCGGCATTTCAAGGCGGTGACGACCATGACGCCGGTCCAGTTTCAGAAGCTCGTGCGCCTTCAGGAGGCGCGTCGGCGGCTGATGAGCGCGGAGGAGGTCGCGAGCGTCGGCTATGCCATCGGCTACGAGAGTCCCTCGCAGTTCAGCCGCGACTATCGCCGCCTGTTCGGCCATCCGCCGGGGCGCGACGGCGCGGCCATCCGCGCGCGCTTCGCGCCGGAGCCCGCGCTGCCCTGAGCCTCTTGCCGGCTACCGATTTTGCCCGCCAAACAGCTGTCATCGAATTGCGGCATGGTGCGTCCGCAGCGAACAGCCCAGACGAAAGCGACCGGCCGCATGAGCAACGAAGACAGGACTCTCGACGGTTTCGCCGCGCGCAATGGCGCGGACGATTGGCTGCGCGCGGAAATCGAGGATGTGCTGGACGAAGATTTCGAACTGGAACTCTCGCCGCCGTCTCTCAGCGACGAACTCACCAAAATCTACAAGAAGTCCCATCCGAACGCGCTCGACCGTCTCGTTTATTTCCGCGAGCTGCTGCGTCTTCAGTCCGAGTTGATCAAACTCCAGAACTGGGTCGCCCATCACAAGGAAAAGGTCGTCGTCCTGTTCGAAGGGCGCGACGCGGCCGGCAAGGGCGGCGTCATCAAGCGCATTTCGCAGCGGCTCAACCCGCGCATCGTGCGCGTCGTCGCGCTGCCCGCGCCGAGCGACCGCGAAAAGACGCAATGGTATTTCCAGCGCTATGTGCCGCATCTGCCGGCGGGCGGCGAGATCGTCCTGTTCGATCGCTCCTGGTACAATCGGGCGGGCGTCGAGCGCGTCATGGGGTTTGCCAAGCCCAACGAGGTCGAGCAGTTCTTCCATGACGTGCCGGAATTCGAGCGGATGCTGGCGCGCTCGGGCATCCGTCTCGTCAAATACTGGTTCTCGATCACCGACGAAGAGCAGCAGATGCGCTTCATGATGCGCGTCCACGATCCGCTCAAGCAGTGGAAGCTCTCGCCGATGGACCTTCAGTCCCGCGTGCGCTGGGAGCAATATACCAAGGCCAAGGAAGAAATGTTCGCGCGCACGAGCATTCCCGAAGCGCCCTGGTACATCGTGGAAGGCAACGACAAGAAGCGCGCCCGCCTCAACTGCATCAACCACCTCCTCAGCCTGATCCCCTATGAGGGCGTGCCCTACGACGAGATCACCCTGCCCGAGCGCGTGTTCAACCCCGAATACGAGCGCCAGACCCTGCCGAGCGAGCTTTACGTGCCGCAGCGCTTTTGACGCTGCGCCTCATGCGGAGGGCGGGGGCACAGCCCCGCCCGTCGCGGAGAACGCGCGGCAGAGATCGTTCAGGAAGCAGCTTTCGCAGCGCGGGCGGCGCGAGAGGCAGACGCTCTTGCCGAACTGGATCAACCAGAAATGGCCGTCGCGGCGCGCCCAGTCCGGCACGTCGCGCTCCAGCGCGGCCGCCGTCTTGTCGGCGGTACGTTCCTGCGTGATGCCGGTGCGGTTGCAGACGCGGAAGACATGGGTATCGACGGCGATCACGTCCTCGTCGAAGGTGAAGCTCATGACGATGTCGGCACATTTGCGCCCGATGCCGGGCAGGGCCATGAGCCCTTCGCGCGTTTGCGGCACCACGCGATCATGCTCCTCGATCAAGGCATGGCAAAGCCGGCGGATGCTGCGGGCTTTCATGTTGTAAAGACCGCAGGGTTTGATGGCCGCTGCGATCTCGGCCTCGCTCAAGCGAAGCATGTCGTCCGGCGTCCGGGCGAGTTGGAACAGCGCGGTGACGGCGGCGGCCGTGTTCACATCCCGGCTCTGCGCCGAAAGAAGACAGGACACGACGGACCGGAACGGGTCGGGCTGATCCTTCGGCCCCTTGGCGGTCGGCGTGCGACCGGGCATGTGCGCGGCGAGGCGACGAAACGTTTCCTCGCGTTCACCGGCGCTCATGGGCGCGCGCAGTTCGCCAATCTTCGATACGGCGCGCTGCGACTTGCTCTTCGGCGCGGAGGCCGGCCGCGCGTCGCCGCGCGCCTTCGGCATGTCCGCCCGTGTATCGCCCGCCGCCTTGCCCATCGCATCGCTCTCTTCGCTTGGCAGAAGGGACGTTTGGTCAGCCAATGAGTTCCGCGCTGCGGCGATCAGTCGGGGTGGCGCAGGCCGAACTCCCAGCCCAGCATGGCGCGCTTGCGCGTCAGCCCCCAATGATAGCCCGTCAGCGCGCCCGACTTGCCGACCACGCGGTGGCACGGAACCACGAAGGACAGCGGATTGCGCCCGACAGCCGCGCCCACCGCGCGCGAGGCCTGCGGCGCGCCGATGTCCCGCGCGACGCTGGAATAGGTGTCGGCGCATCCCAGCGGAATGTCGAGAAGGCGTTGCCAGACTCGCACTTCGAAATCCGTCCCGATCAAGACGATGCGCAGTGGCTGGTCGCCCCGCCAGCGCGCCGGCGAGAAGACGCGCGCGACATGATCGGCCGCGCCCGCATCGTCCCGCTCGGCCTGCGCCTTCGGCCAGCGGCCGAGCATATCGGCGAGCGCGTGCGTGTCCCCGCCCCGCTCCTCGTCGCTGAAGGCGAGCCCCGCCAGCCCGCGCTCGGTCCAGACGGCCAGCGTGCGCCCGAACGGCCCGTCGGCAAAACCGTAGCGCAGCGCCAGCCCCTCGCCCTTGGCCTTGTGGGCGCCGGGGCTCATGGCCTCGTGCTTGACGAACAGGTCGTGCAGCCGCGACGGCCCGCTGAGCCCGACCTCGATCGCGGCGTCCAGAAGCGGAAGCCCTTCGGCCAGAAGCCGACGCGCGTGATCCAGCGTGACCGCTTGAAGAAAGGCCTTGGGGCTCAGCCCCGCCCACCGCCGCAACGCGGCCTCCAGCTCGGCCTCCGGCGCGCCCACACCCTCAGCCACTTCGCACAGGCTCGGCTGCGAGCGATATTCCTGCGAGATGAACTCGATCGTGCGCCGTACGAGCGCATAATCGCCGGGAGGCGGAACCTCCTCGAAAGCGGGACGCGGCGCGATTGGCGCATGGAGGGTCATGGGTCGGGCTCCTTTCGAGGCCGCAGCATGGCCCGCCCCGCCCCGCGAGACCACCCGTTTTTCCCAGAGATCGGCCCATCGCAGCGTCCGTTGTACAGAGACCGATCGCGCTTCGGATCGACAAGCAAGGCCTGAAACGCCATGGAGCCGGTCAGCAACGCCTGGATATTGTCGTAGCCCGCTCCCAGAACGCGGGGATCGATCAGCGCGCCGAGGCCGACCACGAGCCCGCTCAGGGCCGGCCACCACATCCAATGGAGCGGCAGATGGTGGAAGCCATCCTCGATCCGATACAGCGCGGAGGAGAGAAGCGAGGCGAAAAGGCCCGTCGCAAGGCCGAGCGCGGCAACGCCCGCCAGCATCGCGGCATCGCCCGCAAGGGGCGCGACAAGCGCGAACATTGGCTCCGCGCCGATCCATGCAGGCCGCCAGGCGATGGCCGTCAAGGCGGCGACCGTGACGGGCACGAAGCTGCGTGGCTTCCACTCGAAAAGCAGCACCTCGACTGCCAGGAGCATGGCCGCGATGGGTGCGCCGAAGATCACCGTCATATCGGCCGCCGCGCCGGCGACGAGCAGCGTCTTGCGCTCCGCGCCGCTGAGATGAAAGCATTGGGCAAAGAGCGAGCCGATCGAGACGACCGAGGACAGGGGCTTGAGCACTGCGACCTTGGGCGACATCCGGCTTTGGCCGAATAGAATGGCCTCGATGGCTTCGGGAATGCCGTGCCCGCGAATCTTGTCCGACCCGAAACGCACCATGAGGCCGATGATCAGACTGCCCGCGACCGGCACCATGGCAAGGCCACCCATCGCCGGCACGATGTCCTGCACGGCAAAGGAGCATTCGCCCTACCAGGCGAGATGGGTGGCGAGCGCGATGAGCTTCAGGAGCAGCCATGCGGCACCCGCGCCGCCCGTCCCGACGACGAGCGCCATCAGGGAGAGGGCGAACATTCGCCAGTCGGCGCTGTGATCGGCCAGTCGGGGCGACGCGACCGGGCCTGAAAGGCCGTTGGGGGATGAGAAGCGAAGAGGGTCAGAGGCGTCCAATCTATCGCACTACGATATTCCTCAAGAATGCGATCGGTGGCATGGAGCGAGCTCGAGTGATCCCATCGACGACGAGGACTATCGCGCGCTGGTGCTGTTCCGCCGGCAGTTTGCGAAGCTTCCTGAGTTTCAGCGAAGGAGCCGCTGCGGAGGCAGGGCTGACGGCACAGCCGCATCAGGCGCTGCTCGCCATTCGCGCCGCCGCCGAACGCTCGCTGCCGGTCGGGGAGCTGGCGGATCAGCTTGATCTTCGCCCGCACAGCGCCACGGGGCTGGTGAATCGACTGGCGCGGCTGAGACTGGTGGAACGCCAAGCCGGGGATAGCGACCGACGCCGCGTCCATGTCGCGCTCACCCAGGATGGGCTGGACAAGATCGAGACCCTGTCCGCCGCTCATCGCCACAAACTGCGGCGCCTTCGCCCTCTGCTGATCGAAATGCTGGGCAAGCTTTAGAAGCGGGAACAGGCCCCTTGCGGGTTGGCGCGCGGGCGCTTTGCGCCAGGGGCGTCGTTGCCGAGGCTTGGCCTTGCGCTGCATCGCCCCCCCTTTGGGCGAGGCGAAGACGGGCGATAGCCCCCTGCCCTGCGGTCCAGATTCAAGGCGGGCGACCGATCGGATCGGTGGGAGATGGATGCGACGACCGGCTCGAATTTTCGCTAGGAGGCACACGAACGAGCCCCTCGCCCTCCGTTGACAGGGGGGAGGCTACGGTCGCAAGCTCAAGGCATGTTTGCTTCGAATACCGTCGAATTGTCCGGGCGCCGTGTGCTGATCGTCGAGGACGAATATCATGCCGCCGAGGAATGGAGCGCGACCATCCGAGCCTCCAATGGGATCGTGGTCGGACCCGTTCCGACCGTGGACGCAGCGCTGGCGCTGGTGGAGCGAGGCGAGATGGTGGACGCCGCCATTCTCGACATCAATCTCGGGGGCGAGAAGGTCTTTCCCGTGGCCGAGGCCCTGAAGGCCATCGGCATCCCGATCATCTTCGTCACCGGCTACGACAATTGGATGATTCCGCAGGAATACGAGGACACGCCGGTGCTGCGCAAACCGGCCGAAGCCGACAATGTGGTCCAGCTGCTGTTCAGCCGGATTTGATGCTTCGAAGCCTTTCGGACAGTCCAACCGGATCGGATGGGTCCGGTCTTTTCCGTCCCGCTTGCTGATCAATCCGGCTTTGCCGCCGGCCTCGACGGCGTCTGGCCGTTCAGGAAAAGACGCCCGCCCCTTCTCGCTATCGCAGGCGGGACAGACGGGTCATCAGCACCTCTTCCACCTGACGCAGAGCCGCCGACATGTCCGACACCATGTCGGACGGCAATTGGCGCATCAGGTCGGCGTTCACCTCGCCCCAGACGCGGCGCACATGGAGGCGAACCCTCTCGCCCTCCGGCGTGAGGCGCACGAAGGTGCGGCGCAGGTCGACATCGTCGGCCTCGCGCTGACACCAGCCCCGGCGCTCCAGAATGTCCAGCATTTTGGAGATCGTCGATGGCCGTACGGACAGGTGGTTGGCCACCATGCAGATGCTTCGCTGCTCGCGCGGGTCGAGCGCGTCGAGAAGCTGATCCTGCCCGGCCATAACGCCGGTTTCCGCCAGCTTCAGCGAGACGAGTTGCCGGGTCGACTTGGACAGGGCGATCAAAGGCTGAAGCAGATCGACGCCGGCAACATCATTGTCGGGAATGGTATTCCTATTGGACTCTGCCATATCAATTGCCATCCATTCTTCGTCTTGACCGAAATATTCCGCAATCACCGCACAGCTGTCGACTGCATTGGGACGATATTCGAAATCATTGCAGTCACGCGAAAATTTGACTCACGCCTTCGTGAGCTCGACTGTCGTGACGATAGCCGCTCTGATCCGAGCGGAGCGTGCGCGCCGAGCCGGCTTTCAAAAGCCGAACATGCGCCAAAGCGGGCTGCAAAACCGTTCCGGTTGCGGTTGTCGCATGTTTCCAAGAGCTGGCGACCAAATGGGTTCCATCACAATAGGACAGGATCTCATGCAACGGACGACTGGTGACCTCTAGTGTCGAAGCGCCGAGCGGCAGCGAGATCGCTCCTGGCACGCCGTCGCGGCCAAGTGAGCCGGTATGGTCGGTGATGCGTACCCGTGGAGCAACGCGCGTTCGATCGGGTCGCGGCCATAGTCTTCGTCCTCGGGTGTCGACTCGGGCCTCGGCCTGTCGGCCGCCCGCTTTCGACCCACGCGACGTCTGGATGATCCAGAACCGCGTCAGCGCGCTCCCGCAGTGAAACTGCGTCCTGCGCCCCAGCGCAGGCGTTCGCGGGCGGATCGGACTGCGCAGAAAGATCGGCCCCTCGCCATAGCGCGGCCTTGCGGCTTGCATGTGCCGGATGGCGCGTCGGTTCAGCCCCGGCCGAGGCGTCGGGCTTCATTTCGAAGGTCGAACACGATCCCGCCGCCCCGGCTGCAGCGCCTTTGGAGCGGCCAAACGAATCGCGCCGTTCGGCCGCCGATGCTTGGCCCTTCGGAACGAGGTTCCTCCCGCGTCGTTCGAGCGAAAGGGCAATCCACGGCCCCATCTTCCCAGCGCGAAAGATCGGAAAGGAACGACATGGACCTCACACCCGACGAAGAACAGTTTCTGCGCGCCATGCGGGCCATCACGATCAACGAACGGGGTGAGCAGGTTTTCGTGGGCCTCTCGGCCGATGAAAGCGTGGAGTTCCTCCGGCTGACGCGCCGCAACGAAAGCGGTGAGGATTTGAGCCACGACCCGCGCTTCACCGGCTTGCGGGACCGGCACGAGGAGGCGCGCCAAAAGATCGTTGATGGCAAGGCTCCGCTCGATGGTCCGTTTCACGCGAGGTAACAAGCCGGTCGACCTCATCCGTCTCGCGGGCGGCTCTCGACAGATTGCACGCGAGGGGCGAAACATGATCTTAGACGAATGGTCGGGCCCCCTGCGAGCGGAGAATGGTCGAGAGATTTTCGTTCGACGACAGGAAGCGAAGCGCCGTCGGTGCGAGGGCGCATCGTCGGGCATTCGCGACAGTCCTCGCGGCCGGGCGAGCGGCGCGGATCGCATCGGGCGAGCGAAGAAAATCCGACCGGCCGACCCAGCGAGGATTCGCTCCGGCTCTGGAGAGTGCAACAGGCTTGCCTGACGGGTCGGTTCGCCGATCGGATTGTCGGGCAACGGGTGGGTCAGGCAAAGGATGTCGGAGAACAAGACCGCTCTGGCAATGAACCACGCTTTGCCGGCGCTTCGCATCAGCAGCCGGGGGCTCCCCGCGCAGGAGGCGTTGCGTCTGTGGAGCGGGGCCATCGCGCAATTGCGAGCCGAACTGACCGTCGACGCGTGCGATGACATCTTTGTCGACGTCTCCGCCTGGCTGATCGGTTCGTCCATTCTTTGCACGAACCATGTCTCGCCCGCCTGCTTGTCGCGGGCCGCAGAGCAGTTGATCCCTGGTCCTCAAGGCCATGTCAGCCTGTTCCATATCGTGAGCGGCGAATGGGAGGGCGAGATCGGCGGCCAGCCCGTCTCGCTCGGTGCGGGCGATCTGTTCTGCCTCGAATCGTCGCAAGGCTTTCGCCTGTCCCATTCGTGGAGCCGGTTTGTCGTCCTCGTGGTCCCGCGCGAAGCGCTGTCGAGCCTCATGAGCCGGATCCCGCCGCTGCATGGAGAGCGATTGACCTCCCCGAGCGCGCATGTTCTGGCGGCGCATCTGAGCGCCCTATCTCGCCACGCGCCTTCGCTCGGGCAGGACGAAGCGGCGAGCATGGGGCGCGGCACGCTCGCCCTCGTGTCCGCCGCCCTGCGCGAGATCGAGGACCGGCACTTGCCAGAGCGTGAGCGCGAGCCCATGACTCCGACGCTGCGCATCCGCGTGGAGCGGCATATCGAGCAGAACCTGTCCTCGAACGCGTTGACGCCGGAGGCGATCGCGCGCGATCTGCACATCCCCCGCTCCTCGCTGTATCGCGCCTTCGCGCCGCTCGGCGGCATTTCCAGCTATATCCAGACGCGCCGGCTGGACACGGCCTGCGCACTCCTGCGCCATCCGGAAGAACACCGCAGCATGGGGGAACTGGCCGAAGCGCTCGGCTTCGACAGCACGGCCTCCTTCAGCAAGGCGTTCCGGCGCCGCTTCGGCTGCTCCCCGCGCGAGGCCCGCAGCAAAGGCCTGCCGACGCTGGGCAACACGCGCACGATGTTCGAGGCTTGGCTTCAGCTTCAGCCCGCCATCCTGCCGCCGCCGCGCGATGGCACGTCGAGCGCCTTTCCGCCGGCCGAGGGCTGAGGCGGACGGCGCGTCGGGCATCATGCGCCCGACACACCCGCGCGGCCTGGCCAACCTTGTCGCTGCGTTGTTGCAGGCGCGCTGGACCTGATCTCATCCCCAGAAAAAGCTCGCCCTCATGCACCACCGTGAAACCCCAGAATACGGGGCAACAGGTGCCTTGCGCCTTTGCCTCGCGATCGAGCCAGCCGCGCAGGGCGTTCGCGCCCGCTTTTCAAGAATTCCTTGTTTTATATAGTATAGAGGACTCAATTGCGTGCGTGCTATTTTGCATAGAATCGAAATATTGTCTTCACCCATCTCTGCATGACACCCTATCCAAGATCATCATAAGACAATCCATTGTGCTCCCGTATTTTAATAGTCTCTTAACGAAGTGCGGATTGCCGGCTTCGTGGACGATGCGGGGGAAGCATGTCGACGGATCAATGGGTCGGAAACGATGTGTCGCAAGGGCACGCCCGCCTGGAGGGGATTCTCCGTTTCGAGCGGTTGAGCCACGGCTTCGCCCTTTGCGAAACGCTGGCGGTCTCGCTGGTCGCGGTGGCGACGGCCGATCTCTACTGGTCCTACGCGCTGGAATGGCACCCGGACCGCTCCGTGACCATGGCGGTCGGCGCGGCGCTGGGGCTCGGCGTCGCCGGACTGTCGCTGCTGCGCGGCAGCTACGAGCGCGCCATCGAACCGGGGCCGGGCTTTCTCTGGTCGGGTCTGGTGACGACGCTGCGGATCTTCACCGCGCTTCTGGCCGTCCTCTTCGTCACACGGTTCGACGAGGGCTATTCGCGAGGAACCTTCTTCTCGCAATTCGTCACGAGCGGGCTCGTGGTTCTCACTCTGCGCAGCGTCTTCCAGCGCCTTCTGCGCGAGCGCCTCGCCAAGGGGCGGGTCGAGCGCCAGCGCCTGATGATCGTGGGCGACGCCCAGCTCGATCCCCAGCTTCAGGCGCGCCTGTCGGCGCGGGGCTGCCATGTCGTGGCCCGCCTGTCGCTGGCGGACACGGCGCGCGCCGACGAGGCCGAAACGCTGCGCGCCATCGTAAACACCTGCCGCGAAAGCGGGGTCGAGCGCGTTCTCGTCCACACCTCGGCCGAACTGGGCGATCTCGTGGACCGGCTCCTGCACGATCTCAGCGAAACGCCGGTAACCGTGGAAGTGCTGCCGCACCGCAACAGCCCGCTCTGGAGGGCCAAGGGCGACGGTCTGGCCGGTTTGCCGGCGGCCGTCGTGCGCAACCGCCCCCTGTCGCGGCTGCAACTGCTGCTCAAGCGCGTGTTCGACTTCGCGGTTGCGCTGGGCGCGCTGATCTTCCTCGCCCCGCTTCTTCTAGCCATTGCGGCGGCGATCCGGTTGGACTCCAAGGGTCCCATCTTCTTCCGCCAGACGCGGCATGGCTACGGCAACCAGCCGATCCGCGTCTTCAAGTTCCGCTCCATGCGCGTGATGGAGGACGGCGCGGCCTTCCGTCAGGCGACCCGCAACGACCCGCGCATCACCCGCGTCGGGGCGGTTCTGCGACGCACCAATCTGGACGAGTTGCCCCAGATCCTGAACGTTCTCTTCGGCGAAATGTCGATCGTCGGCCCGCGCCCGCATCCGATCGCCCTCAACGAGACCTTCGCCAAGGAAATCAAGCTCTTCCATCGCCGCCACAACATTCGGCCTGGGATCACCGGCTGGGCGCAGATCAACGGGCACCGGGGCGAAACCGATACGCTGAAGAAGATGGCGGACCGGATCGAGCACGATCTCTGGTATGTCGATCACTGGTCCTTCCTGCTCGATCTCAAGATCATCCTGATGACCGCCTTCTCGCGGGCGGCCTATCGGAACGCGGGCTGAGCCTCGGTGCAGGACGCGACCTCTCCGACCTTTCCGCGCGAGATCGTGGAACTGGGCCTGCGCTTCCATCCGCTCACCAAGGCCGAGCTGCTGGACGAGATTTTCCGGCCGCGTCCGCCGGGCACGCAGATCGTGCTGGGCGGCGCCAATCTGCACGGGCTCTACGTCACCCATGTCGATCCCGCCTATGATCGGCTTCTGGCGAGGCCCGACACGCTGGTGATCCTCGACGGGATGCCTCTCGTCTGGATGCTGCGGGCGCGCGGGCACAAGGTGGAGCGGGCGCATCGCACGACCTGGGTGGACTGGCTGACGGACAGTTTCGAGCGCGCCGCGCGGGAGGGCAAAGGCGTTTTCGTGCTCGGCCACACGCCGGAGGTTCTGGAAACCGGCCTCGCGCTCGCGCGGGCTCGCTGGCCGAGTCTTCGGATCGACGGGCATCACGGCTTCTTCGACATGACGGGAGGGTCCGCCGAATTGGAGGCGGTTCTGGCCAGGATCGCGGCGGCCGAGCCGCATTTCCTCGTGGTCGGCATGGGAATGCCGCGTCAGGAGCGATTCGTGGACGCCTATCGCGAGCGCCTCGCGGTTCCCGTTGTCGGACTGGGCGGGGCGGCCTTTGCCTATTTCGCCGGCTTCGAGCCGACGCCGCCGCGCTGGATGGGGCGCTGGGGGCTGGAATGGCTGCATCGCCTGGCTGCCGATCCGCGCCGCATGGCGCACCGCTATCTCCTGGAACCGCCCCTGCTGGCCGGCCATCTGGCGCGCCGCGCCTGGACGCAGCGCCCGCAAAGCCCCTGATTGCGGCCCGCGACCATACCGCCCGCCCCCGATGTTTCGAACGTGAAGTGTAACCTCCATGGCGTTGCGTAATGCGCTGCAGACGATGAAGGGCCACGCCTTCACGGCGTCGGACCCGGCGGTCCGCTGGTGGGTCGACACATGCTGGAGACAACAGAGAGCCCGGTCTTGCGCCCACGGCCTCACCCGGCCGCTCGTCGTCTCCCTCACCTCCTACCCGCCGCGCTTTGCCACGCTGGCCTACACACTCAAAAGCCTTCTGGCGCAGAGCGTCAGGGCCGATGAGACCGTTCTGTGGATCGCGCATCGCGACCATGCCGGCCTGCCGCGAGAGGTTCTGGATCTTCAGGACGATGGCCTTCGGATCGGCCTCTGCGAAGACGTGCGATCCTACAAGAAATATGCCTGGAGCTTCGCCGAGCACCCGGACGCCTATGTCGTCACCACCGATGACGATGCCTATTATTGGCCAAGCTGGCTGGCGGAGCTGACATCGGAGCTGACTCTCGATGACGAGCGGGCCATTCCGTCCTTCCGCGCGCACGAGATCACGCTCGATGCCCATGGGGCGCCCCTGCCCTATGGCGCGTGGCGGCAGAACACGAGCGAGCGCAGGACGGCCCCGACCCTCTTTCCGACCGGGCTTGGCGGCGTGGTCTATGTGCCCTCGCTCCTGCATCCCGATGTGCTCGACGTTGAGGCCGCGCGCCGTCTGGCGCCGACCGCCGACGACATGTGGCTTTATGTGATGGCGCGCCGCGCGGGCCTTCAGTTTCGCAAGGTCGGCCCGAAGGTTCGCTTTCGGAACTGGACCGGCAGCCAGGGCAGCGCGCTGTATATCGAAAACGACGCCAGCGGCTCGGCCAACGACGCGCAGTTCGCCGCGCTGACCCGGGAATTCGGCCGCGTCTGGGAAACGGCATGACATCAGTCTCTGCGAACGCCCCTCGCGTCTCCGTCGTCATTCCCGTCTTCAACGCCCGCGCCTGCCTCGAACCGGGTGTGCGGTCGGTGCTGGCGCAGACGCTGGGCGATCTCGAAATCATCCTCGTGGACGACGCCTCCACCGATGACAGCCTGTCGATCGCACGGGGGCTGGCCGGTGAGGACCCCCGCCTTCGCGTCATCGCGCTGCCCCGCAATGGCGGACCATCGGTCGCGCGCAATCGCGGCCTGAGCGAGGCTCGCGGCGAATGGATCGCGATTCTGGATGCCGACGATCGGTTCGAGCCGACACGTCTGGAAACTCTCACGCGCTTTGCTGCCGAGCAAGGGTGCGACATGGTGGCGGACGATCTGGCGATCTACGACCGGGGCTGCGATGCCGTCGTGGGAACGGCCTATCCGGAGCTGCGCGAGCCGCTTGTTCTGTCGCTGGCAGAGCTTCTGCGCCACGATCTCTCGCCCGAGCGCACGCCCTATGGCTGGCTCAAGCCCGTTTGGCGCCGCGAGTTCCTGACGCTCCACCAACTCGCCTATGCCGAAGAGCAGCGATACGCCGAAGATTTCGACCTCCTGTTCCGCTGTCTAATGGAAGGCGCGCGCTTGCAGCTCGTGCCAGAGGCGGGCTATGTCTACACGCCCCGTCACGGGCCGGTCTCCCGCAAAGCCTCGAACATGTCGCAGACCCAGCCGGATTTCGGCGCGGCGCTTGGCGCCAATCGCGCGCTTCTGGCAACCTATCGCGCGCGGCTCACGCCCGTGGAGGCCGCCCTCCTCGAGCAGCGGATCGCCAGTTTCGAAGGCCGCGCCGCCTATGGCGAATTCCTTCGCCTCCTGCGCCGCAAGTCCCCCTCGGCGCTGGTTCGGGCCGCGCGCCACCCTTCCGTCCTGCGGCAGGGATTTCGCGCGCTCGCCCGCCGCTGGAAGCGATAGGTCTCATGCCCAGCCCTGAGCGCAACCTGAAATCCAAGATGATGGCCGGCACGCTGTGGAGCCTCGGCGGCTCGCTCGGCCAGCAGTTGTTCGGCTTCGTCGTCTTCGCCATCCTCGCCCGCAATCTGAGCCCGGCGGAGTTCGGCACGGTGGCCATCGCCACGATTCTCATCGACTTCCTGAACATTTTCGGCCGCTCCGGGCTGACCGACGTCCTGATCTACCGCAAGGATCTCACAGCGCTCGAACTCCACACCTCGTTCTGGCTGAGCGTCGCTCTCGGTCTTCTGGCCATGGCGCTCCTGTATGTCGGGGCGGGCTCGGCCGCCGCGCTCTTCGACACGCCCGAGTTGGAGCCGATCGTCCAAATCCTGGCGCTCTCGACCTTCATCTACGCGATCGGCGTCAATCCCGAAGCGCTGATGCGCAAGGAGTTCCAGTTCGCCCTTCTGACCAAGCGCACCATGCTGGCGACCGTCTCCTCCGGCCTCGTGGCCGTCGCGCTCATCGCGCTGCATTTCGGTGTCTACGCGCTGGTCTTCCAGCGGCTGACCTTCTCGATCCTGAACAGCGGCCTTTTGTGGATGTGGAACGGCTATCGCCCCGCCTTTCAGTTTTCCTTCGCGATCGCGCGCCGCCAGATGGCGGCAGGGGCCTGGCTCGCCGGTTCGTCCTTCGTCAACATGGCGATCCCCAAGACCTTCGATCTCATTGTCGGCTCGGTTCTGGGCACCGCCGCGCTCGGCCTCTACCGGATCGGCGCGCGCTATCTCGACCTGATCCTCGACGTGACGATCCGCCCGCTCTCCTCGGTGGCGCTGTCCTCCTTCTCGGCGCTCCAGTCGGATGCGACGGCGCGCAACCGCGCCTATCTACGTGTGCTCCAGCTGACCTCTCTCGTCATCTATCCCGCCTTCGCGGGTGCGGCGCTGATCGCCCCGGAGGCTCTTCCCGCCCTGTTCGGCCCGCAATGGACCGCCAGCATTCCGATCGCGCAGATCCTCGCCCTGTCGGCGCTGCCGCTACCCATCACCTTCCACAACCCGACCATCCTGACCGCGCTGGGGCAAGGCCGGAGCATTCTGGCCCTCAGCCTGTTCGATCTCTCCTTGAGCCTCGCGGTGGCCTTCTGCGCGGCGGGCTGGGGCGTCGGGGCAGTGGCGATCGGCTATGTCTGCCGCAACATCGCCTCCGTGCCTCTGGCGCTGCTGCTGCTCCGCCGCTCCACCGGGCTGCGCCCCGGCGAGGTGCTGCGCACGCTGCTTCCCTCGGCCGCCTGCACTCTGATCATGGTCGTAACGCTGCTGGGCCTGCGCCAGACCGCGCTGGTCGAAAGCTTCCCCGACCCGCTGCGCATCGCGGTGCTGGTGGTCGGGGGCCTGACGGCCTATGCGCTCCCGGTTCTCTTGTGGCCGGGGCTCCTCGCCGATCTCCTGCGCTTCATCAGGCGCCCCGCGAAAGGCGGGGCCAGCGCGCCCTGACAGGCGCGGAGCGGCGTCAAAGCCCGGCCATCGCCCCGCCGAAGCGCGCCGCCACATAGGGCGCGCGGCGCGGGTGATGCTTGAGCGCGCCCAGCGCAAGACGAACGCCCGTCCAGCGCCCGCCATTGCGAAAGGCCTGCGCGGCGCAATAGGTCATCAACGCGACCTCCGCCTCGCGCCTGAGACGCGCCAGCGGCATGTCGCCTGCGCCGGGGCGGGCGGCGGCGTCCGCATAGACGCGCTCCAGCGCGGGCCGAAAATCGGCGAAGCGGCGGTGTCCGCCCATCATCACGCTGGCCCCGTGGACGCGGTAGTCCAGAACATGGCGCGGCGTATAGAGAATCGGCCCCAGTGCCGCGAGACGGCACCAGAGATGCCAGTCCTCGCAAAGCGAAAGCGCGGGATCGAAACCGCTGCTGGCCGCAAACCCTGAACGGGACACGAGCACCACGCCGCCATTGATCAGGAAATTGCCCGACAGGAGCCGTTCGAGGATCAGACCGCTCGGCTTGGCGCGGCGTCGGCGCAGGAGATGGCGCCGCCCAATGACGCGCCCGTCCGCCGCGATGCGCTCGTAATCGCCATAAATGGCGACAGGCGGCTCCCCGCCCTGGACCGCCAGCCGCAGGAGATGATCCAGCGCGCCGGGCGCCAGCCGGTCGTCCGCATCCAGAAACAGGAGCCAGCCGGCCTCCGGCACAAGCGCGGCCCCGGCATTGCGCGCGGACGAGACGCCGTGACCGGGATTCGAGAGAAGCTGGATGCGCGGGTCGCCCAGAGCGGCGACGCGCTCGCGCGTATCGTCCGTCGACCCGTCATCCACCACGACGACGCTGGCGAGACACACGCCTTGGCCGAGCGCGCTCCGCACCGCCTCCTCGATGAACGCCGCGCCATTGCGCACCGCGATCACCACGGCGACGAGGGGGGAGGCCGGGGAAGACGAAAGATCAGCCGCCATGGATGGTCCGATATTCCTGATAGCGCAGGCCCATCAGCCCCGCGAGCTTGCCGCCGGCCCGTGCCAGAAGCAGAAGGCCGGCCACGCGACGCTGCGGCTTCCAGGCCAGAAGCGTGGCGGAGACGAGCCCGACACCCAGCGCGCCGGCGATCTTGGAGGTCTCGCGCAGCGGCGTGAAACTCGGCGGGCGGTGCTTGAGATTGATGAGAATGTCCGTGTTGCCGCTGCGATAGGCGCGGCGCAGCATCCAGCCGAGCGTGCAGCGGCTGGCGGGATAATCCTCCCGCACCGCCGCCTCGCGCGACCAGGCAAAGCGCGCGCCGGCCAGTTGCAGCCCGATCAGGAAGTCGCGATCCTCGCCGCCGAGCAGCGAATAGGCCGGGTCGAACCAGGGCTCGGAGCGCGCGCGAAACAGGGCCGCGTCGAACAGGATGTTGCTGGTCGCATCCACCAGATCGACCCGCCCCGTGCGCAGCGCGCCATAGGCCCCTTCCGACGCGCGCAGGACATGGGCCGCCGGCGGGCGCTCATAGGAGCGATCCACCGGGCCGCCCACGACATCGGCGCCCTCGCGGCGCTGGACGGCGAGAAGCTGGGTCAGCCAGTCGGGTTGCGGCCATTCGTCATCGTCGATCATTGCGATGTGCGACACGGCCGGGTCCTCCAGCGCGGCGCGCACCAGCACGTTGCGCGCCGCCGCCACGCCGCGCTCGTGCGCCGGCACGAGTTGCAGCGGCCAGCGATAGCCCTCGGCGACAAGCGCCGCGCAGACCGCCTCCCCCTCGCGCCGCTCCATATCGTTCTCCGCCACGATGACGCGCAGCGGCCCCGCGTGGTCGAGCCGCGCCACGGCCTCCAGGCAGCGCCGCAACGCGCGCGGCCGGCGACAGGTCGGGATCGCGACCACGAGATTGTCCTGTCCAGCCATAGTCGCCTGTACGCTCCGCACCTGTTTATGCAACCCAACGCCCTTGGGTGATGCAACCTGATGTAAATTATGCTTCCGCTAAACTCTACCTATAAGGGCATTTCCGTCCACACGGGATCGGAAGGCCGGGACCGCTGGCGAAAGAAAACCGCGTGCGCAAGATCGTCATCACCGGCGCGGCGGGCTTTATCGGGTTTCATCTGGCCGATCGGCTGCTGTCCTCGCCGAGCGGCGGTCCCGTGTCGATCCTTGGCCTCGATTGTCTGGACGATAGCTATGACATCAGCCTCAAGCGTGAGCGTCTGGCGCTCCTGTCGCGCCATGCCGGCTTCGCCTCTCGCCCGCTCGACATTGCCGAGCCCGAACCGCTGGCGGCGCTGATGCGGGCCGAGGCACCCGATCTCGTGGTGCATCTGGCCGCGCGCGCGGGTGTGCGGCGCTCGCTGAACGAGCCCTTCGCTTATGCAAGCGCCAACGTCACAGGCCATCTCAGCGTGCTCGAAGCCTGCCGGCGCATGAGCCGGCCGCCACGCCTTGTCTATGCCTCGTCGTCCTCGGTCTATCGCGGCACCGGGCTCACGGCTTCGGCCGAGACGGACGTGTCCGACCGACCCTCCTCGCTCTATGCCGCGACCAAGCGGGCGGACGAGCTGATGAGCGAGACCTATGCCGGATTGTTCGGGCTGGAGCAGGTGGGGCTGCGCTTCTTCACGGTCTATGGCCCGTTCGGGCGGCCCGACATGGCCTGCTGGCGCTTCACCGACAAGATCCTGAAGGGCGAGCCGATCGAGGTCTATGGCGGTGGGGCGCACTGGCGCGACTTCACCTATGTCGACGACATCGTGTCCGGCATCCTGTCGGTCGCCTTGACGCCGCTCCCCCTTCCGGCCGAGCGCCCGCACGCGATCTACAATCTCGGTTGCGGACGGCCGGTGCGCCTGTCCGCCTTTATCGACCTTTTGGAACAGGCCATCGGCCGGCCCGCGATCCGTCAGGCTCTGCCGATGCAGCCGGGCGACGTGGAGGGCACGTTCGCCGATATCGGCGCGATTGCGCGCGACTATGGCTACCAGCCGCAAGTGCCCGTCGAAGAGGGGGTCCGGCGCTTCGTGCGCTGGTTTCGCGCGCGCTATCCCGGCGGCGTGAGCGCGCCTTGAGCCCTTTTCCCCGCCTCCCATCATCGCGCCCAATCGACCCGCGCGAAGCTCCGGGCCATCAGCTCGTCCTCCGCATGGCGCGCCGGGTCGAAGCTTTCGCGCTCGGAACGGTCATATTTCCAGTTGGTGCTGATCTCGCGAAAATGGCGGAAGCGGAAGTCGCGGCTGACGAGGCGTGCCCGCCACCAGCCGTTGATCGTGTGCGTGTGCCACTGCGCTTCCGGCGGGCAGCGGGCGGGCACGACGGCCCATTTCGGGTTGCAGCGCATGGGATAGCGCGGGATCAGCCCATAGCGATAGGTCACGACGGGCGCGAGCTTGTGGCGATAATCGGTGAAGCGCGCGGGCGCGGCCTCGTCCAACGGGCGCGTCATGCCCTCGATCCCGAAGACCCAATCTCCGTAAAAAGAGGTGACGCCGGCCGGAGAGGCTTCCGTCGCCTCGAAGACCGAACGGCCCGAGCGCGACAGGACCAGTTCGTCCAGATCGCAATTGAGCACCGAGCGCGCGCGCTGAAGAAAACGCCAGCGCGCATCGGCGAACATGCCGAGTTGCGAGAAATTGGAGTCCCAATAGCGCTTGGAGCCATATCCGGGCGGCCCATGCCGGAAGGGCCATTGGACGACGGTCACGCGCCTGAACCCCTCGACCTCGCGAAGCGCCGCCAGAAGCTCCTCCGGCCCGTAGCGCGTGGAGCCGTTGTCATAGATCAGAAGCGCCGTCGCGCCATGGACATCGCGGTAGAAGCGCGCCCAATCCTGAAGCCAGACGAGTTCGTTGTTCTTGGACAGGGTGAGGACGACGCGCTCGCCCTCGAACGCATCGAAGCGCGGCGGGCTCACCTCGACGCGGAAGCGACCGAGCGGCCCGTCGATCTCCAGCGCCTGCGTGCCCGGCTCGACCTCGACCAGAAACTCCTCGTGCCGGTCGAGCAGGCGGTGGTGGGCGCGGCAGGGCCGGCCGGTGGGCAGCGCGGTGATACCGGCGGCCAGCATGGGCTCGCGCAGGTTCAAAAGCGCCGGGCAGAGAAGGCGCACGTGGCGCCCATCCTCGCTGCCCACCGCATCGAAGACGAGCGTGTGGAAGTCGAAGCGCGCGTCGAAATCCGCGCCGCGAAATTCCTCGGGGCGGCTCGGAATGCGGCGCACCGGCGCGTCCTCGGGAAGCACGAGGGAGCGGACCGTTTCGACCGCCTCCTGTCGTTCGGGCGGCGTGACGGACGGGGCGGGGGACATGCGGGTCATGCTCATCTGCTGATATCTCGGGCGCCGCATCACGCGTCCGCCTTCCGGCGGAAGCCACGCCGCCATCCCGCGCGCCAGGCCTCGCGCGCCGGCCGCTCCAGACCATGGAACGTGACCAGCGAAACGAGCATGACGGCGGGCACGAAGAGAAAGCCGGCGAGCGGCGTCAGGGTCTCGATCCCCCGCCCCAGAAGCGCCTTGCACAGGCCCGCCGCGACGATGATCAGCGCGCCCTGGTTGAGATAAACGCCATAGGACATGTCCCCCAGCCAACGAGCGACCCAGGCCGGGAAGGGCTTGAGCGAAGCGCCGATGCCGGCGGCGACCAGGAGGGGCATGAAAAGGCCGATCGTCAGGAGATCGACCCAGAGCGCGGGGCCGAGCGCGGGCTTCCATTGGACGATCGCCAGCCACGCGACCAGAAGCGCGCCGAGCCCGATGGCGGGGCATGTCCACGGACGGCGTCGGTAGGCCCGATGCAGCAGCATTCCGAGGCCGAAGGAGAAGAAAACGCGTGGGAAGCCGCCCCAGATGTTCGACGTGGCCCAGCCGATATCGGCACTGCCGTAGAACAGGATAGCGGCCAGCAGTCCCGATCCGGCGGCCAGCGTGACGAGGAGAAGCGGGCCTGTGCCAAGTCGCGCAAAGGCGATGAAGAAAGACAGGCTCGCGATCATCTCGAAGAAGATGGACCAGGTCGCCCCATTGAAGGGGAACAGGGTCTCCTTGCCATAGGGCTCGAAGAAGCTCGGCAGCATGGCGAGGTTGACGGCTCCGGTCGGCCCGAGTCGCGCGGCGTCGATCCAACCTTCGTTGGCGTGGAAACGCGCCGTCATCACGAAGAAGCCGAAGACGGTCGTCGCCAGAAACAGCGGATAAAGCCGTGCCAGACGCAGCGTGAGGAAGCGCCTGAAGCCGGTCGCCCCGCTCGCCACGCGCTCGCCATAGGTCAGCGACAGGACGAAGCCGCTCAGCAGGAAGAAGAGATCGACCGCGAGATAGCCGCCCGGCAGGAGATGGCCGCGCAGGCCGAACATGAAATCGACGTGGTAGACCAGCACGACCAGCGCGGCGAGGCCGCGAATGAGGTCGAGACTTTCGAAATAGGCGGAGCGTGCGACGGGCGAGGTCATGCGCGGCGGCCTCCCTTCAGCCAGTGGAGCGCCTGGGGCAGGACGTCCCGCCGCAGGTTCGCGACATCGAGCAGAACAGCCGCGAGCCCATAGGTTCCAGCCCCGGCCAGCACCGTGAGTGCCAGAAGAACAGTGGGCGACATCTCCGCCCCATGCAGGACGGCGAGGCAGGTTGCCGTCATGGCCAGCGCGGCCAGACCGACCCGGCCGAGGCTCGGGAGCGGCACTGGCATGGGGAACACCGATCGCAGAAGCAGGATCGACACCAGAACGCCCACAATGTCCCCCAGGACGATGCCATAGGCCGCGCCGAGGACGCCGAACGGACCGATCAGCAGGATCGACGCCCCCACATTGACCAGAAGCGTGACCGCGCCGCAGACGACCTGCCGCAGCGGGCGCTCCACGATCTGGAAGCCGATATGGAGATAGAACTGGGCGAAGGCGTTGAGCCCGCGCGACAGCGCCAGAAGCGGCATGAGGAGTCCGACTTCGGCCTCGAACGCCCGGCCCGCCACGACCTCGCCGAACAAGGGCGCAACGAGGATCAGGCCCACGACCACCGGCACCATGGCGGCCAGAAACAGCTCCGCGCCATCGGCCAGATGCTCGCTCGACCCGCTTCGGCCTGATGTCACATGGGCGCGGATCGCCATCGGTCCGACAATGGCCGCGACCGAGGCGGCGACGATGCCGGTCAACTGACTGGTGACATCGAGCGCCGCACCGAAATGCCCGGCCGCCTCGGCACCCAGCAACCAGCCGACGATGAGGCGCGCCAGCGTCGCATTGCCGGAGAAGACGAGGCCCGAAAGCGAGAGCGGCAGGCCGTAGCGCCAGAAACGCCGGATCACAGCGTCCCCTGCCCGCTCGCTCGGGGCGGCGCGCAGAAGAGCGACGAGTGAGAGGATGGACAGCGCCGCAAAGCCCGCCGCGATGCCTGCCACCACGGCCGAACCCGACACGAACAGGAAGGCCGCGCCGGTGCCGAGCGTGAAGCTCGTCAGACTGCGTGCGATGCTGAGCCGAGCAAAGGCGGCGGAGTGGTGGCGCGCGCGGCGCACCTCCTGCGTGATGTCGAACAGCGCCTGCGCCACCGTCATGGCGAGGACGGCGAACACCGCGAGGATCGAAAACTCCGGCAGGAACTGGACGGCAGCGAAGGCCAGCGCGGGAACGGCCAGGCCGGAGAGCACCGCGAACGAGGCCAGCGTGAACGGCAGGAAGTCGGTCTGCGGCGCTTCGGACTGATAGCGTCCCAGCGCGAAGCGCAGCCAGCCGTAGAGCACGTTACCGATCAGGTAGGCGAGGCTGACGCCGACCGAATACACGGCATAGTCGGCCGGGCTCAGGACGCGCGTATAGATGCCGAAAGACACGAAGCCCATGATGCCGGGCGTGGCGAAGGCCATGAGATAGATCAGCGCGTGCCGGGTCATGCGCGCCGCGCCAGAGAGGGCGGGCGGGGCAACCGGCGCGTCGCGGGCTCGGGCACGAAGGCCCTTTTGGCGCTTTCCACACGGCAGCGGCGAATGCCCGCGACACCGATGATCAGGAACAGCCAGGCATTGTCGGCGCGCCCCAGCATGTTGGACTCCGTGCCATTGTGCAGGAGGCCGAAGAGCCAGAAGGACACGAACATGCCCAGAAGCCGCGTGTCGTTTCGCGGGATGGTGGTCAGGTCCAAGACGGGCCGCACGAGGATGAACAGGAGAGCCAGCGCCAGCCCCGGCAGGCCGATCGTCGCGGCCGTGTCGAGATAGCCCTGATGCCCGTAGGAGGCGACGGAAACCCAGGTGTTGCCGTCCGTCGCGGCGGGCGAGGCCGCGCCGATCTGCCAGAAGGACAGCATGCCCGCGCCCATGAACGGGTGCTCGCCGATATAGCGCACGAGCATGGCCCAGACATCCGTGCGCCCGGTGAAGCTGGCGTCACCGATCACCACCCGCGCCAGTTCATGAAAGAAGTCGCTCATGGTGGAAAGGATCGTCAAGGCGTTGATGGCGAAGACCGCGCCGCTGGCGATACCCAGAATGACGAAGAGCGACCGCGTGCGCAGGATCGCCGTGGTCAGGCAGAAGACGGCGACAAGCAGCGCGAGGCTGGTCTTGGAGCCCGACATGACGAGGAAGATCACCTGCGGAATGGCGAGGAGCATGAGCCAGGCTGCCGGCACCCGCCCCCGCGCCGCATACAGGATGAAGAGTTCGAAAACGCAGACCGGGCCGGCGATGTTCTTGTGCGCGAACTGGCCCTTCCACAAGCCGTTCAGCTGCGGCTCCGCGCCCAGGTAGCCGTGTCGGCCAAGGCCCGGCAGGGCGAAGACGAAGACATATTTCGTCACCGTCTCCGCCAGGATGATGGCGAGGAACAGCCAGAGGATCGTCACCATGCGCCGGGGCGAGGCCACGCAGAGAATCGTCGCGAGGAGGGCAACGAGCGTGAAGATGTAACGGCGCATCGACACGTCGGGCAGGATGGCGATCGGCACGCTGGCGGCACACCAGCCCATCAGGAGGATCAAGGACAGGTCGAACTGCTGGCGCACGTCTGACCAGCGGTCCTGCACGTTGAGAAGCGCGAAGGCCAGCGAGCCGAACCAGAGAAGCTGCACGATCAGCGTGCCCTCGCGCCCCGCGCCCGGGTCCTCGCGGAAGCTGACGGCGTTCGGGTTCGGGAAGAACCAGATCATCAGGAAGAACCCGATGAAGGACGCCATGCGCAAGTGATCCCATTCGAGGCGAAAGCCATGGGAGGCGCGAGGCGGCACGCGGCCGGCGGCAAGCCTAGCCATAATAGGCGCTCTTGCCGGGGGCGTATTCATATTCGAAATAGCGTTTGGCCGCGCGGCCATCGACCTTGTTGAGGACAATGCCGACGGTCTTCCTCTGGATCCGGTCGGAGAGTTCGAGCGCGCGGCGCGCATTGTCTGCGAGCGTCCCGCCCCATTCCACGGTGAAGACGAAACTGTCGATCATCTCGGCCGAGGCGCGCGCGTCGATGATCGGCAGAAGCGGCGGCAGGTCCACCACAACATAATCGTAATGGCGCTTGAGTTCGGCCAGCAGGGCTGCCATGGCCGGGGACGAGAGAACGTCGTTGGAACTCGTGCCCTCCTCCAGCCGGACGGCGGGCAGGAAGTCGAGGCGGCGGTCGCGCGTCTTGACGAGGGCCTGGGCGGCCCGGCCGCCGAGAAGATCGGAGAGCGGCAGGCGGGCCGTGCCGGCCAGACGCCGCGTCAGCGAAGGATTGCGGAAATCCCCGTCCACCAGAAGGGCACGCGCGCCCGATTGGGCGGCGAGTTCGGCGAAATTGGCCGCCAATGTCGATTTGCCCTCGCCCGGCAACGCCGACAGAAAGCCGACGATCTGCGGCCCGCGCTCGGGCGGATGATCGTCCACCGCCAGCTTGATCGCGCGGATGGCCTCGGCAAAGCGCGAGATGGGATGCGCCACGACCTCGCGCAGCATCCCCGCTTCCGGCCCTTCTAGGCTGGGAACATTGGCAAGGCAGGCAAAGCCCAGCTGGCGCTCCACATCGGCCGGGCGGCGCAGCGTCTTGTCCGTGGCATCGCGCAGGAAGGCGAGGCCGAAGCCGCAAAGCGCCCCCATGACCAGCGCGCCGGCCAGCGTCATCGAGGCGCGCGGCTTGCTCTTCTGACTGGGCGGCGAGGCGCTGGTGATGAGCCGCGCTTCCGTCAGCGGGAAGGACTGCTGCTGCACCGTTTCGCGGTAGCGCTGGAGGAAGCTGTCATAAAGCGCGCGGTAGCTCTGGGCCGAGCTTTCCAAAGCGCGGAGCTGCACCTGCGCCTGACCCGACAATTGCGCCTCGGCCACCGCGTCCTTCAGATTGGTCTCGATGGTCTCGACGCGCGCGCGCGCGATCTCGTAATCGCTGCGATAGCCCTCGCCGATGCGCTTCAGCTCCTCGTCGATCGAGCGCTTCACCTCGGACAACTCGTTGCGCACGTTGGTGACCGCCTGATGTTGGCTGCCGAGCCGCTTGATCAGATCGGCCTCGCGCTTGGTCACTTCCGAATATTGGTTGCGCAGCTTGATGATGACCTCGTTGCGCAGGGCGTCGGTCAGCGTCCAGTCGGACAGGTCGGAGGCGAGCACCTGCTCCACGCGGTCGAGGCGCGCGCGCGCCTCGCTGGCCGTGCCCCGCGCGCCCGAAAGCTGGGTGCTGAGTTCGGTCAGCTGCTGCTCCGACAAGAGCCGCCCGCCGCCGGCATCGACGATGTTGTTGCGGGCGCGGAAGTCCACCACCGCGCGCTCGGCGTCGGTCGCCTGCGCGCCGAGCTCGGCCAGACGCTCCTGCATCCAGACGCCGGCGCGCCGGGTGGACTGGTACTTGGCGTCGAGCTGGTCGGTGACATAGGCGTCCGCCACCGCATTGGCGATCTCGGCCGCGCGCACCGGATCGTTCGCGGTGAAGGTGATCTCGAACACGAAGGTGACGCCCACGCGGCGCACCGACAGATTGTTATCGACCAGCGCTGCGGCCGCGCGCAGCTTCTGCTCGGGCGTCGGCGGCGTGGGCGTCGAGATCCACGAGCGGAGCGCGCCCTTGAGCGCGCCAAACCCGCTCGGGCGCGTCAGATCGGGGTCTTCGTCCAGTTTCAGCTTGCGTACGACGGCGAACGCGATGTTCTCCGAGCGCAGGATTTCCAGCTGGCTTTCCACGGTCGGATTGTCCAGCGGCGTCTCGGTTTGGTTGGCGGCCGACGGGTTCATCATCGTGGTGGACTTGCGCGCGTCCATGACCATGACGGCCGTGGCCGTGAACTGCGGCGCGGCCGTCATCAGATAGAGGATGGCCAGCGCCAGAAACGCGCCCGTCACCGCGCCGATCAGCACCAGATGGCGCCGCGCCGTACCCCAGATCTGGAACAGGAGTTCCGTGGGCGACAGGATCGCGGAGGCCGGTTCCCGCTCGACAGGTGAAGGGGCGCGATGGAGCATGAGCGAACCCGCCTAGACCAGGGACCGGAAGTAATGGACGGTGCGCTCGATCCCGTCGGCGAGCGCCACCTTCGGCTCCCAGCCGAGATCGGCCTTGGCGCGCGAGATGTCGGGCCGGCGCTGGCGCGGATCGTCCGAGGGCAGCGGGCGGAACTCGATGCGCGACGACGAGCCCGTCACCTTCAGGACGAGTTCGGCCAGTTCCAGCATGGAGAACTCGCCGGGATTGCCGATATTGACCGGGCCGGTGAAGCCGTCGGGCGTATCCATGGCCGCGAGCATGGCATCCACCAGATCGTCCACATAGCAGAAGGAGCGCGTCTGCTCGCCCGTGCCATAGATGGTGATGGGCTCGCCCTTCAGGGCTTGCACGATGAAGTTGGACACGACGCGCCCGTCATTGGGGTGCATGCGCGGGCCATAGGTGTTGAAGATGCGCACGACCTTGATGCGCAGCGCGTGCTGACGCCAATAGTCGAAGAACAGCGTCTCGGCGCAGCGCTTGCCCTCGTCGTAGCAGGAGCGCATCCCGATCGGGTTCACATGGCCCCAGTAATCCTCCACCTGCGGATGGACGAGCGGATCGCCGTAGACCTCCGAGGTCGAGGCCTGAAGGATGGGCACGTTCAGCCGCTTGGCGAGGCCGAGCATGTTGATCGCGCCATGCACGCTGACCTTGGTGGTCTGCACGGGGTCGCGCTGGTAATGGATCGGCGAGGCCGGGCACGCCAGATTGAAGACCTGCGACACCTGCACATAGAGCGGAAAGGTGACGTCGTGGCGCAGCACCTCGAAGCCGGGATGCCCGATCAGACCCGCGATATTGGCGCGCGTTCCCGTATAGTAATTGTCGACGCAGACGACATTCGTCCCGCGCCCGATCAACCGCTCGCACAGATGCGAGCCGATGAATCCGGCGCCGCCCGTGACGAGCGCGGTTTGCGTATAGGGGTTCATCCCGAGGCTCCAAACACAGTCGGAAAAGGCGCCGCCCTCATGGCGCGCCCTTGGGGCCTGCCCGCCTTCGGGCCGGCCGGTCGCGCGATCAGGCCGCCGCTTCGGTGCGCGCGCGCATCGGCGCATCGCCGCCCCGGCCGACGTCGTGATACTGGAAGCCCTTGGCCTCCATGATCTCGCGCTTGTAGACATTGCGCAGGTCGAGAAAGACCCGCCCCTTCATGGCCGCGCCGATCCGCTCCAGATCGAGCGCGCGGAACGTGTTCCATTCCGTCACCAGAACCACGGCATCCGCCCCGGCCGCGCAGTCATAGGCGTCGCTCGCGTAGGCCACGTCGTTCAGCACCAGCGCGGCCTGCCCCATGCCCTCGGGGTCGAAGGCGCGCACGTGAGCCCCGCCATCCTGAAGCGCGGTGACGATGGCGAGCGAGGGCGCGTCGCGCATATCGTCCGTGTTGGGCTTGAAGGTCAGGCCGAGCAAGGCGACCGTGCGCCCGCGCACGCTGCCGCCCAGCGCCTCGATCACCCGCCGCGCCATGGAGCGCTTGCGCTGGTCGTTGACCGCCGCCACCGTTTCCACGATGCGCGAGGGCGCGCCGAAATCCTGCGCCGTCTTGATCAGGGCGAGCGTGTCCTTGGGGAAGCAGGAGCCGCCATAGCCCGGCCCCGCATGAAGGAACTTCGCGCCGATGCGATTGTCGAGGCCCATGCCGCGCGCCACGTCCTGGACGTTGGCACCGACCTTCTCGCAGAGATCGGCCATCTCGTTGATGAATGTGATCTTGGTCGCCAGAAAGGCGTTGGCGGCGTATTTGGTGAGTTCGGCCGTGCGCCGGCTGGTGTGCAGGATCGGCGCGCTGTTGAGATAAAGCGGGCGATAGACCTCGTTCATCACCTCGCGCGCCCGCGCGTCGTCGGAGCCGACCACGATTCGGTCCGGCCGCTTGAAATCGTCGATCGCCGCGCCTTCGCGCAGGAATTCGGGATTGGAGACGACCTGGAAATCGGCGTCTGGGCGCAACTCGCGCACGATGCGCTCCACCTCGTCGCCCGTGCCGACCGGAACGGTGGACTTGGTGACGAGCACGGTATGGCCCCGCAGCGCATGGGCGATGTCGCGCGCGGCGGCATAGACATAGGTAAGATCGGCGAACCCATCGCCGCGCCGTGAGGGCGTGCCGACCGCGATGAACACGACCTCGGCCTCGGCGACGGCAGCCGACAGATCGGTGTCGAAGGACAGACGCCCCGTCGCCATGTTGGAGGCCACCAGCCCGTCCAGGCCCGGCTCGAAGATCGGAATGCGCCCCTCGCGCAGGGCCGAAATCTTGTTGGCGTCTTTATCCACACAGCGCACGGCGTGGCCGAAATCGGCAAGGCAAGCGCCAGACACGAGTCCGACATAGCCGGAACCGACAATCGCGATCTTCATGAAGGGGCTCACTACGACAGGGAAATAAAGACCAGACGTGCCCGCCGCTTCGGCCGGCTCCGTACTTCCTAAACGCCACTCTAGATGGTTCTTTTCCTACATCACCCAATCCATGGTCAAGTGCGGTGCAGCAATATTATTGTATTTTTCGTAATATATACTTCTATATAGGTATTCATATACATGATGTAGGATTTCTTGTTTAAAATTGATACGCGCAGCTTGGTAATCTCTATCGACATCGCTGCGAGGATCGGAGCCATCATCACGAATGGAACGATCGACCGCGCCCCCCGGCGCTCGATCGCTGCGGGAGACAAGGCCTTGCCAACGCAGACCGATCCGACGAACACCGGCACACCCGCCAACAGTCCGACAGCCGAGATCGCGGCGGCGCTCGCCAATCTGGCGCGCTCCCAGGCGGCGGAGGCGACCGGGCGTCCCGTCGCCTGGCGCTATGCCGACACGGCGGGCACGGCCGTCTCGGGCACCGCGCGCGCCGACGAAATCCGCGGCGGCGCCAACACGGTCCTGTCCGGCGGCGAAGGCGACGATGTCTATATCGCCTGGAACCAGACGACGCGCATCATCGAAAAGGCCGGCGAAGGCATCGACACGGTCAAGACCTGGGCTTCGTCCTTCACGCTCGACAACACGCAGTCGATCGAAAATCTCGTGCTGGCCGGCACGGCCAACTCGTCTGGCACCGGCAACGATCTCGACAATGTTCTTACCGGCAACAGCGGCGACAATATCCTGAACGGCGGGCGCGGCAACGACGTGCTGATCGGCGGCGGCGGGCGCGACACGTTCGTCATGCAGAAGGGCGGCGGCCAGGATGTCGTGCGCGACTTCGCCGCATCGGGTGCCTCGGCCGACAAGCTGCTGATCGAGAACACGGGTTTCGCAAGCTTCGCGCAGTTGAAGGAGCGGATCGTACAGGTCGGCGCCGACACGCTGGTGCTGCTGGAGGAAGGCGACGCCGTTCTCCTCAAGGGCGTGAACTCGGGCGACCTGACGGAGGCGAACTTCGCCTTCAAGCCCAGCGCCACGACCTCCTCCCCCGTCCAGAAGGATGCTGCACTTGTCGAGACCCCTGCTTCCCAGACCGTCGTGACCGGCCCCTCGGCCCTCACGGAAAAGCTCCTGGCGGTGTCCGGCGGGCCGGGCGCGTGGCTGAGCGCCAAGACCGCCAATGGCAGCCTTCAGGGCGGCGCGGGCAACGACCAGCTTTCGGCCCAGGCCGCCTCCGTCACGCTCATGGGCGGAGCGGGGGACGACACCTATATCGTCAACCCGACGACGCGCATCGTCGAGAAGGCCGGCGAAGGCATCGACACGGCGCAGAGCTGGTACAGCTACAAACTCCCCGGCGACCAGTCGATCGAGAACCTCACGCTGATGGGCTCGGGCGCGATCGACGGCACGGGCAACGATCTCGACAACATCATCACCGGCAACGACGCCAGCAACGTGCTGGAAGGCGGCCGGGGTGCGGACACGTTGACCGGCCGGGGCGGCAGCGACACGTTCGTCGTCATCCAGGGCACCGGCACCAAGACCATCACCGACTTCACCGTCAGCGGTCCGGCCGCCGACACACTGCGCATCGACGGCGCGTCGTTCGGCAGTTTCGCGGCCCTCAAGCAGCGCATGGTGCAGGTCGGCGCGGACACGCATATCGACCTCGGCGGGCGCGAGGGCGTCATCCTCAAGGGCGTGGCGATCGGCAGCCTCTCGGCCGCCAATACCCGCCTCGTCAACGTCGCCGATACGATCATCGGCACGGCCGGCGTCGATACGCTGGACGGGGGCGACGGCAACGACACGTTGACGGGCGGGGCCGGGCGCGACGCCTTCGTGATCGCCAAGGGCAACGGGTCCGACACGATCACGGATTTCGCGGCCGGATCGCAAGGCGACTTTCTCGATCTGAAGGGCTTCGCCTTCGAGAGCTTCGAGGCCTTCCGCGCCGGGGCGACGCAGGTCGGCGCGGACACGGTGATCGCGCTGGGCGGGGGCGAGACGCTGACGCTGAAAGGCGTCACGGCTTCCAAGCTGATCGCCGAGAATGTCGTTTTCGAGAACGCCCTGCCCCTCACCGGCTCGTCCGCCGCCACCTTCTCTTCCAACGTGGCGGGCGCCAGCGTCAACGGCTCGGCCGGCAACGACTACCTGATCGCCAATGCGCGGCATGTGACGCTCATCGGCGGCTCGGGCGACGACACCTATGTGGCCTCCGACACTACCATCAAGATCGTGGAGAAGGCAGGCGGGGGCATCGACACGGTGCTCAGCTGGAACGACATCGGCTTCGCCCTGCCGAGCGGCCAGTCCGTCGAGAACGTGACCCTGATGGGCAAGGCGAACTCTTCGGCCATCGGCAACGAACTCGCCAATCTCGTGACCGGCAATGACGGCAACAATGTCCTGAACGGCAAGGGCGGAAACGACGTCCTCTCCGGCAAGGGCGGGGCCGACACGTTCGTCGTCGCGCGCGGCGAAGGCTCGGACCTGATTGCCGACTTCTCCTCCACGGAGGGCGATCGCATCCGTCTCGACGGCTCGCGCTTCAAGAGCTTCGCGGAACTGAAGGGCGCGATCACGCAGGTCGGCACCAACAGCTTCATCGCGCTCGGCGACGGGCAGACGCTGACGTTGCAGAACACGGTGGCGAGTTCGCTTTCGGCCAAGGACTTCGTCTTCGACCTCGACAAGAGCTCGATGGTTCAGACCTTCCGCGACGACTTCAACAGCTTCTCGCGCTTCGACGGCACGGGTGGGACCTGGCGCACCCAGTTCGAATGGGGCGGGGTCAACGCCTACACGCTGAGTTCCAACGGCGAGGGGCAGCTCTATGTCGACAATACGTTCAAGGGCCTGCCCGGCAAGGAAGCGGCCGCTCCCCTCGGCCTCAACCCGTTCTCGGTCCAGAACGGCGAACTGACCATCACGGCCAAGGCCATCCCCTCCTCCGTGTCGGGATCGACCGGAAACTTCCAA
Organism: Aureimonas sp. D3; assembly: GCF_001463805.1. Classification (NCBI taxonomy): domain Bacteria; kingdom Pseudomonadati; phylum Pseudomonadota; class Alphaproteobacteria; order Hyphomicrobiales; family Aurantimonadaceae; genus Aureimonas; species Aureimonas sp. D3. Next base: position 41,670 of record NZ_BBWM01000011.1, read on the forward strand.
TACATGTCCGGCCTCATCACCTCGGAGGCCACCTTCGCCCAGACCTATGGCCATTTCGAAATGAAGGCGACCCTGCCGCAGGGCGCGGGCGCTTGGCCGGCCTTCTGGCTGCTGCCGGTCAACAACACCTGGCCGCCCGAACTCGACGTGATGGAAATTTTCGGTGACCAGCCGGGCGCGGTGCATTTCGACGCCCATTCGGGCAGCGACGGCATGAACAAGGGCAGTTACGGCCTCGTGGGCGACCTTTCGGGCTCTCACACGTTCGGCGTCACCTGGACGCCCTACACGCTGACCTATTTCGTGGACGGGCACGAAATGCTGACGGTGGACACGCCGTCCGACATGAACAGCGCCATGTACATGCTCGCCAATATCGCGGTGGGCGGGCTGGCCGGCGAGCCGGGGAAGGATTTCCTGGCGCAGATGAAGATCGACTCGATCTCCGGCTATCAGCTCAGCGACTATACGCTCGCCCATTACACGCTGAAGACATCGGCGACGCCGACCACGACCATCACCGGCACGAGCACCAGCGAAACGCTCAATGGCACGGCCGGGGCCGACCGGATCGACGGCGGCGCGGGCGTGGACACGCTGGTCGGCGGGCTGGGCGACGACACCTATATCGTGCGCAATGGCTCCACCAAGATCGTGGAGGCGAGCGGCGGTGGCATCGACACGGTGCGCTCCGACGTCTCCTTCACCCTCTCCGCTTTCGTCGAGAACCTGACGCTGACCGGCTCCGCCAACATCTCGGCCACCGGCAATTCCCAGTCCAATATCCTGATCGGCAATGCCGGCGACAATATCCTTAACGGCATGGGCGGCAACGATATCCTGACCGGGGGCGCTGGCCACGACACGTTCGTGATCGGCAAGGATGCGGGCTCCGACATCATCACCGACTTCGAGGCCGGCAAAGGCGCGGGCGATGTGGTCCGGCTCGACGCCTCGCCCTTTTCGAGCTTCGCGGATGTGAAGGGCGCGATGACGGAGGTCGGCGCCGACGTTCACCTCGCCCTGTCGCCCTACGAGACGTTGGTGTTCCGCAATCACAAGATCGCGGATTTCGCCGCCGACGACTTCCAGTTGCCCACCGCCCCGCCCGTCAGCGCCGGCTACAGCTTGAACGTGACGGGCACGAGCGGCGCGGACCGGCTGATCGGCTCGGGCTCCAACAATCTGATGGACGGCAAGGGCGGCAACGACACGCTGATCGGCGGGCGCGGCGACGACACGTACCGCGTCTATGCCGGCGACAAGGTGACAATCATCGAGAAACCCGGCGAAGGCGTCGATACGGTGGAGACCTACGCCTCCTTCACGCTGCCCGACAATGTCGAGAACCTGACGGCCATGGCCTGGAACCTCACGCTGACCGGCAATGGCATGACCAATCGCATCACCGGCCATGGCGGCGCGGAAGTGCTGAACGGCAAGGGCGGCGACGACTGGCTGACGGGCGGCGGCGGCAACGACATCTTCGTCTTCGAAAAGGGTTCGGGCTTCGACACGATCACCGATTTCCACGCGGCCGGCACGGGCAAGGAGCACGACACGATCCGTCTGGTCGGCTTCGGCAGCGGCGCGACGCTGACCCACGAGGGCGATGTGTGGACCGTGCATCACACTGGGGGCACGGACTCGTTCCGCACGCTCGGCGTCGAATCGCTGGATGCCAGCGACGTGGTCTGGGCCTGAGGCAGGCTTCGGGAGGCTCGGAGTGAACCTCCGGACCTCTTGTCAGTGATCGGCTGGCGGCGGGGTATCACCGCCGCCAACAGCTAATCGGAACCCATGCCGACCATCAGCAAGCACGCAGCCAGCCCGCAGACTGCCTTCCGTGAATATCCGGGGAGCCGCTATGCAGCAGAGCGGATCGCGGCTTCGATGACGCCCCAGAGCGGCTTTCGCTGGAAGCCGGCGTCGAAAGCGAGCGGGCGCAGCGGGCGACCGTCCCGCCGCCGGCTCCAGTCGTAATACTGGTACCAGCTCTTGTCGTCCGTATAGCCCCAGGTCGTAATCGTGACGGGCTTCGTCTCGGCCATGACGCAGTCGAGATAAGTCTTGGCATGGTCGGCCGCGAGCCGGTCGCGTTCCGCCTCGTCGGCCGGCATGGCCGTGTCCTTCACGTCGAGTTCGGTGATGGCGATCTTGTAGCCAAGGCTCACCACCTCGCGCGTGAAAGCCGTGAGCCCATCCAGATCGAGCCGCCCGGTTCCGTCGAGATGCGACTGGAAGCCGACGCAATCGACCTCGGCCTTTTGATCCCGCAGGTGCCGCAGAAGCTTCAACAGGCTGTCGCGCTTTCGCCGGTCCTCCGCCTTGGCATATTCGAACCCGTATTCATTGTAGCAGAGCAACGCCTTCGGGTCGGCCTGCCGCGCCTGCGCAAAGGCGCGGGTCATATAATCGGGGCCGAGGCGCTGGAGATAGAGCGTGTCGCGCAGCCCGTCCTCGCGCGGGCTCTTGGGGTCCACCTGCTCATTGATCACGTCCCAGCGCACGACCTGGCCGCGAAAGCGCGAAACGGTATGGTCGATATAGGTCGCCATTGCGCGCTCGAAGGCGGCGGGATCGTTCAACGCCTTCAGCCAGTCGGGCACCGTCTGGAACCAGATGAGGGTATGGCCGACGAGGCCGATCTTCTTCTCCGCAAGGTAACGCGCGAAAAGATCGAGCTTGGTGGTGTTGAAGACCTTAGGGCCCGGTTGGACGGCGCGCCAGTGGAACTCGTTGCCTGGCACGCAGAGCGAGCATTCGGCGACGAGCCGGTCCATATAGGCGCGATTGGCGGGAAAGCGGCTCGCCGGCTCGCAGAGCCCAAAGGGAATACCCGCCTTCTGCCCGGTTTCGCGCAGGCTCGGATGCGCGGCGAGTGCCACTCCGCTCTCGGCCGCCCTTGCCGGGCCGCCGGCCGCGGCCGCGCCCCAAAGCGCGACGCCACCACCGATGAACTGCCGCCGATCGAGCATCGCACCATCCTATCCGCAAGAAGAGGAAAGCAGGCCCTGCCCGCCGCGATGGCATTCTTAACGAGTCATATCGTCCGAATGAAGTCCAGATCCGGCAAAAAAGCCGAACACCTCGTCCCTCGCCAATCCTCTATAGTATAGATGGATCGAAATTCCGGCGATAACCATGTCTCTCAACGAAACCTCAGGGCGCCTGGATCTAAGGTCTTTCCAAAAGAAAACACAGGGAGAACCGATATGCTGCTCTGGGCCATCGTCCATCTGGTCTCGGCGCTCGCCGTCATCGCGCTGTCCGACCACGCCTCATGCGAGGACAGGAGAGGAGCGGCCTGACGCCGCCCTTTCCGTTCAAAGCGGAAAATGGCAAGCCGCGAGCGAGCCGCCATCCTGTGCGGATAGGATCGGGCGCTCCGTGCGGCAGCGGTCCCGAGCGCGCGGGCAGCGCGGCTCGAAGCGGCACCCGGCGGGCGGGCTGACGGGGCTCGGCGTTTCCCGCGCGGGCAGGCGCGCGCCGCGTGTCTTGCGCCCATGGGCGTGCGGCTCGGGGATCGCCTCCAAGAGCGTCGCCGTATAGGGGTGCTTGGGCCGCGAGAAGATCTCGTCCACCGCGCCGATCTCGACGATGCTGCCGAGATACATCACGGCGACCCGGTCGGAAATCTGCCGGACGACAGCCAGATCATGCGCGATGAAGAGATAGGTCAGGCCGAACCGATCGCGCAGGTCGCAGAAGAGATTGACGATCTGCGCCTGCACCGAGACGTCCAGCGCCGACACCGGCTCGTCCGCGACGATCAGCTTGGGCTTGAGAGCCAGCGCGCGGGCAATGCCGATGCGCTGGCGCTGGCCGCCCGACAGCTCGTGCGGATAGCGCCGCGCGAAGCTTTCGGGCAGTTCGACGCTGGTGAGCAGCTCGCCCACCCGCGCCTCGATCTCGGCCGAGGCGGCGAGCTTGTGGACGCGCAGCGGCTCGGCCAGCAGATCGCCAATCCGCCGGCGCGGATTGAGCGAGGCATAGGGATCCTGGAACACCATCTGAAGCCCGGCGCGCAAGGGGCGCAGCTGCTTCATGGTCAGCCCCGAAATCTCCTGCCCGTCGAAGCGCAGGCTTCCGTCCGAGAGATCGTGCAGGCGCGTGATGCAGCGCCCGAGCGTGGACTTGCCGCAGCCCGATTCCCCGACGAGGCCGAGCGTCTCGCCGGGCATGACGTCGAAGGAAACGTTGTCCACCGCGGTCAGCACCTGCCGGCGCGCGGCGAGCCAGGAGCGGCTGGCGTTGAAGCGCTTGGTGACGCCATTGGCGCTGAGAAGGGGCTGGGTCATGGACCTGTCTTTCACGGCGCTCATGCGGCGATCCCGCCTTCGCCATCCTCGCGCCGGAAGCCGCGCTTCGCCGCGTCCGGCAGGAAGCAGGCCACCTCCTGCGCGCCATCGGGCACGAGCGGCGGGCGCCCGGCGCAGGGCTCGAACCGGTAGCGGCAGCGCGGCGCGAAGGCGCAGCCCTCCATCGGCGCGCCGGAGGATGGCGGCAGGCCGGGAATGCCCGTCAGCCGTTCGGGCCTCGGGCCGCGCAGCGGCGGGATCGAGTTGAAGAGCCCATGCGTATAGGGATGGCGCGGCGCGGAAAAGAGCGCGCCCACCGGCCCGCTTTCCACGATGCGCCCGGCATACATGACGGCCACCTTGTCGGCGATCTCCGACACGACGCCGAGATCATGCGTGACGAAAACCACCGCGGTGCCATGGTCGCGGCGCAGCCGGTCGATCAGATCGAGGATCTGCGCCTGCACGGTGACGTCGAGCGCCGTGGTCGGCTCGTCGGCGACGATGAGCTTGGGCTCGCAGGAGACCGCCATGGCGATGACGATGCGCTGGCGCATGCCGCCCGAGAGCTGGTGCGGATAGCGATCGAAGACGCGCTTGGGGTCGGGAATGCCGACTTCGGCCAGAAGCCCTTCGGCCTTTTCGCGCGCGGCCCTTGCGGAAAGTTTCGTGTGGGCGCGAATCTGCTCCACGATCTGCGCGCCGACCGTGTGCACGGGCGTCAGCGCGGTCATCGGGTCCTGGAAGATCATGGCCGCCTGCTTGCCGCGAATGCGGCGCAGACGCTTCTGCGGCATGCCGACGAGTTCTTCGCCCTCCAGCCGCACGGAGCCGGAAATCTCGGCGTTGGGGTCGAGGATCAGGCCGAGGACGGAGAGCAGCGTCTGCGTCTTGCCCGAGCCGGACTCGCCGACGAGCCCCAGCACCTCGCCGGCCGAGACTTCCAGCGACACGCCCTCGACGGCGCGCACGAGGCCCCGCTCGGTGCGGAAGGCGACGCAGAGGTCGCGGATCGACAGGAGCGGCACAACGGGCTCACTTGGCATCGCGCACCCTCGGATCGATCACGGCATAAAGCATGTCCACCAGCGCATTGGCGGCGACGACGAAGAAGGAGGCGTAGAGAACGGTGGTGAGGATCACCGGCAGGTCCAGCGTCTGGAGCGCGTCATAGGTGAGCTTGCCGACGCCGCGCAGGCCGAACACGACCTCGGTGAGCAGCGCGCCGCCGCCGATCAGCGCCCCGAAATCGAGGCCGAACATGGTGACGAAGGCGATGAGCGAGGAGCGCACGCCGTGGCGCAGGAGAATGCGCCGCTCCGACAGGCCCTTGGCGCGCGCGGTGCGCACGAAATCTTCCTGCAGCGTCTCGATCAGATCGGCGCGCAGGATGCGCCCGTAAAGGCCGATATAAAGGATCGCGAGCGTGATCCAGGGAATGACGAGCGCGCGGAACCAGCCGAGCGGGTCGGTCAGAAGCGGCTTGTAGCCGAGCGGCGGCACCCAGGAGAAGAGGAACGTGTCGTGCATCCGGCTCTGGCTAAGGAGGTTCATCACCTCGCCCACCCAGAAGACGGGCATGGACACGCCGATGAGGCTGAGTGCCATCAGCGCCTTATCGGTGATCGAGCCGCGCGTGGCGGCCGCGACGACGCCCACCACCAACCCGCCGACGATCCAGAGCACGGCCGCGCCGAAGACGAGCGAAAGCGTGACGGGAATGGCCTTGGTGACGGCCGGGACGACCTTCTGCCCCCGGTTCACGAAGGAGGTCAGGTCCTGCGTGATGAAGAGGCGCTTCATCATGACGGCGTATTGCACCGGCAGCGGCTGGTCGAGGCCGAAGCTCGCGCGCACCTGCTGCAGCGTTTCGGGCGACGCGTTGCGCCCCGCGATGCGCGCGGCGGGGTCCGCGCCGGGCGTCGCGAAGAAGATCAGGAAGACGATGACGCTGATGCCGAACATGACCGACACGAGCCTGACGAGGCGGGAGAGGATCGCGAACAGCATCAGGCGATCCTCACCTTGGCGCGCGGATCGAACGCATCCCGCACCCCGTCGCCCAGGATGTTGAGCGCCAGAACGGTGAGCGCGATGGCGATGCCGGGCGCGAGCGCGACGACGGGCCGCGAATAGAGAAGCCCCTGCCCGTCCTGAATGATCGTGCCCCAGGAGGCGTCCGGCGGCTGAACGCCGATCGACAGGAAGGAGAGCGAGGATTCGGTGATCATGTTGAGCGCGATCAGGATCGGCACCAGCACGATGACGCGCGGCAGGATGTTGGGCAGCAGATCCTTGAAGAAGATGCGATGGGCGGGAACGCCGAGGGCCTTGGCCGCCGTGATGAATTCCGAGCGCATGAGCGAGAGCGTCTGCCCCCGGATCGGCCGCGCGACATAGGGCACGTAGACGATGCCGATGATGAAGACCGGCAGCCAGAGGCTTCCCGAGCGCAGCTCGATCGGCCCGATCGACACGCCCTGGCTGATCAGGACGATCGAAAGCGAGATGGCGAGAAGATAGATCGGGAAGGCCCAGAGCACATCCAGAATCCGGTTGAGGACGCCGTCCACCAGCCCGCCGAAGAAGCCGCAGGCCAGACCCACGACGACCGCAAGGCTCAAGGTCAGCACCGTCGCCGCACCCGAGATCAGAAGCGAATTGCGCCCGCCATAGAGAAGCCGCGCCGCGACGTCCCGCCCCTGATTGTCCGCGCCCAGCATATAGGGGCCGAATTCCCAGGTCGGGCCGATGGGCGTGACGCCGAGCCCGAGCCCCGTCGTGGACGGCTCCAGAACCGAGCGCACCTGCCCATCGACGGTAATCTGGCCGTTGAGATTGGTGGCGAACGGGTTCGTGCCCGATACGTGCGAGGCGTAGAGCGGCGCGGCGAGACAGGCGAGCGCGACGAGCACGAGAAGGCCGAGCGCCAGCATGGCAGCGCGGTCGCGCCGCAGCCGTCGCCAGGCGGTGGCCCAGGGGCCGGGCGATATGTCGCGCGCCGGCGCTATTGGGGCGGAAGGGGAAAGACTGTCGGTCACGATGGGTTTGCCGTCGTCCGGCGCGGCGGGCGGTGAGCGCCCGCCGCTGGCCGGATGCCTCTCAAGGGAAAAGGAACCGCCGGCTCCGGGCAGGACTGCCGGAGCCAGCCGGAGGATCAGGCGAACCGGATCACTGCACCGCGATCTTGGAGAAGATGGCGTAGAATTGCGGGCTGAAGGTGAAGTTCTGGACCCGCGAGGAGACGAAGTCGACGCGCTTGGGCGTGAAGAGCACGGCGGCGGGCGCGGCGTCCGTCACCATCTTGTCGACCTCCGACCAGATCGGCAGGGCGGCCTTCGGGTCCTTCACGCCGGCCGCGAAAGCTTCCGCCATCTTGGCGTCCACGGCCTTGTCGCAGAAGCCCGCGATGTTGACCGAGGCGTCGGAGCCCGGATGGAACGAGGCACAGGAGAAGAGCACGTTCAGGAAGTTCGAGGGCGAGGGATAGTCCTGGAACCACTGCGAGATCGAAATCTGCACCTTGTTGTTGGTGTTCTGGATATAGGTGAACTGAAGGTTCTGCGAGATCGGCTGGACGCTCGCCTTGTAGCCGAGTTCGCTGAGGATATCCTGGAGATAGACGCCGATGGCGCGGGAGACCACCGTATCCTCGGCGATGATCTTCACCTCCTGGCCGGCCGTGCCGGACTCGGCGACGAGGGCCTTCGCCTTCTCCATGTCGGGCGCGGACCAGGTGGTGCCGGGGTTCAGCGTGTAGGGGCAGTAGGGCACGTGGCCGGGGAAGTCCGGCGGCAGGATCTGACAGGCCGGCTGGGCGAGGTTCGCGCCACCGAACAGCTTGACGATGGCGTTGCGGTCGATCGCGAAGTTCACGGCCTGACGCGCCTTGATATTGTCGAAGGGCGCGAGATTGGTGTTCATCGGCGCGTACCACATCGCCGTCAGCGGATGCAGGAAGACCTGATTGGCATATTGCGTGCCGATCTCGGACAGGCGATCGGGCGGCGGCTGATCGAACATCCAGTCGGCGTCGCCGTTCTGGATGGCGGTGACGGCGGCTTCCTCGGTCAGGCCGAAATCATAGGAAATGTCGTCCACGAGGCCATCGGGCTGCGCCTCGGCGCTCCATTCCTTGAAGTTCGGATTGCGCACGAACTTGATCGCAGCATTCGGATCGTAGGACTGGATCGCGTAAGGCCCGGTGCCGGGGATCGGCGTCGTGCCTTGGTCGGTCGCCGGGGTGCTGGCCGGCATGATATAGGCGTGGGGCACCGCGATCTTCTGGAGGAACTCGCCGTCGGGCGCGGTCAGGTTGATCGTCACCGTGCCGGCCGCCTTGTCGGCCACGACGCCGCCGTCCAGCGTGCAGTCGGCGGGGCTCGCGATGCATTTGTCGGCCCCGACAATGCCGTTGTAAAAGGTGCCGGCCGTCGGGCCGGAAATCTTGAAGATGCGCTGGAAGGAGGCGACCACGTCGTCGGTCGTCAGCTCCTGGCCGTTGGAGAACTTGATGCCCTTGCGCAGCTTGAACGTGTAGCTCTTGCCGTCGTTTTCCGGCGTCGGCAGCGCTTCGGCGAGATCGGGCACGACCTCGAAGCCGGTCTTGTCACCGGCCTTGCGGAAGGTTACGAGCCCGTCATAGGTGATGTAGAAGAGCTGCCAATATTGCAGCGTGTAGTTGATCTGCGGGTCGATCGTGCCGGCCGCCGCGCGGGCCAGAAGCCGTAGGCTGCCGCCCCTTTCCTGGGCCGAGGCGGGGCTGGCCGCCAGCGCGCAGGCGAGGGCCGTGCCGGCCAGCGCCGCGGATAGGGCTCGTAGTCTCAAAGACGGCATGACGATCTCCTTCCAAACCAGGTCGCGCGGGCCTCGCGGCTCGCCCGCCGCTCCGCTCGAAAACGGATGAACCTTCGCTTAGGAGGGCTTGGCTGGCGGGGAGAAAAATCCTCTCCGCCCGAACCGCACCACCCCAGCGAGCTTGCGTGTCTCGAAGTGTGAACCGGCGTCCGGGCCGGGACTAGCTATCAAAACACATAGGGTCGGGCCTCAAGCCGCTTGGCCCTCGCTTTCGAGGTCGAGCAGACGGTAATGCGCCGCGCGGGCGACGGCCTGGAAGCGGTTGCGCGCGCCGAGCTTGCGGCCTGCGCTGTTGAGATGGAGCGTCACAGTCGGCACCGAGCGATCGAGACGCCGGGCGATTTCCTTGGCGGTCAGCCCTTCGGCGCAGAGGCTGAGGCACTGCACCTCGCGCGGCGACAGGCGCATATGGCGCGAGCGGCGCGTCTCGGGTGCGAAGCCTGCCTGTACGACGTCATGAAATGTCTGGCCAAGAATGCCGATGGCCGGCGCCAACTCCGCCGCCTGTGCGCCGAAGCCCTCCTTGGCATCCACGCAGATGGCGGTGAAGGTCGCGAGATCCCCGCCCGGATGATGGATCGGCACGGTGACGCCGCAGGAGAAATGCATGTCCCTCATATAGTCGAGCACCGGATCGTGCCGCTGGCATAGGACCGTTTCCATGACCCGGCTCTGCCGCCCGCAGGCCGACCAGACGAAGGGCGCGGCCGAGGCGAGCGCGGCGTCCTGCACGGGGTCGAGCTGGTAGAAGCCCGAGCGCCACAGACGCATCATATCCTCGGGCACCTCGCGCCCTTCGAGGATATTGGGCGTGATGAGAACGCCCTCATGCGTGCGTGGAACGGGCGTGTAATCGTAGATCACCGAAGTGAAGCCGACGCGCTGCACGAGAGCGAGCGCGGCGTCGAGCGCCGGGTCGAGGGCGGTGCCGGGGCGAAGTCGCTGGGTGAGATCGGTCAGAAGCGTCATGACAGGATGGAAGCATTATAGACTTCTGCCCGTCAATTGTGCGCGCCCACGAAATGGGCAGAAGCGCGCAAAAATCCGCCCTCCCCCTCTTCTTTTCGATAGCTGTCGGCGTCTTGTCCCGCGCCGTAAGCTCGGCTCATTCGAGACAAGGAGCCACCATATGTCCGCCATTTCCACCATCGAGGGCTTTGCGCCTCATCAGGACTACCAGACCTGGTACCGTGTATCAGGCGACCTCGCCTCCTCGCGCCTGCCGCTGGTGATCGCCCATGGCGGGCCGGGCTGCACGCATGACTATGTCGACAGCTTCAAGGAACTCGCCGCCCATGGGCGCGCGGTGATCCATTACGACCAGATCGGCAATGGCCGCTCGACGCATCTGCCGGACAAGGGCGGCGACTTCTGGACCGTCGACTTTTTCCTCGGCGAACTCGACAATCTCCTCGCCCATCTCGGCATTCAGGATCGCTATGCGCTTCTCGGCCAATCCTGGGGCGGGATGCTGGGGTCGGAACATGCCGTGCGCCGGCCGAGCGGGCTGAAGGCGTTGATCCTTGCCAATTCCCTGGCCGCCATGCCGCTCTGGATCGCGGGCGCGGGCAAGCTCCGCGCCGCCCTGCCGGACGATGTGCGCGAGGCGCTCGATCGGCACGAGGCGGCCGGCACCGTCACCGACCCCGAATATCTCGCCGCCACGCGCGAATTCTACGACCGGCATGTCTGCCGCGTCACGCCCTGGCCGGAGGAAGTGGCGCGCACCTTCGCGGCGGTGGAAAGCGACCCGACCGTCTATCACACGATGAACGGGCCGAACGAATTCCATGTCGTCGGCACGATGAAGAACTGGACGGTCGTGGACCGCCTGTCGCAGATCGAAGCGCCGACGCTGGTGTTCCGCGGCGCTTATGACGAGGCGACGCCCGAATGCGTGCAGCCCTTCATCGACCGGATTCCGAATGTGGAAAGCGAAGTCTTCGCCGATTCCAGCCACATGCCCCATGTCGAGGAAAAGGACGCCTGTCTCGCCCGCGTCGAACGCTTCCTCGAAAAGCACGACTGACAGGGCAAAGGCAGGGGCGCAGCTTGGTGGCTGCGCCCGCCCATGCTTGACTGGCCTCCCCATCCGGAGACCCGACCATGCCGCTGCAAAACCGCGTGACGCCCTTCGGTGAGATCGTCGCCGACCCGGCGCGTGGGCTCTTCATGGGCAATCGCGGCATCCTGCATGACGAGACGAGGCAACTCGGCCGCAGCCGCTGGAAGCATCCCAATTGGATCATCTGCCGGCTCGATTATCGCGGGACGAAACGCCCCTTGATGTCGCCCGGCGCGTATACCGAACTCTTCTTTCTGGACGAGGCGACGGCGCTGGCGGCGGGACACCGCCCCTGCGCGCTGTGCCGGCCGGACGCTTTCCGGCAATTTGTGGCCGCTTGGGGCAAGGGCCATGGCGACGAGCCCCCATCTGCCAAGGCGATGGACGCTGCGCTCCACGCCGCGCGGGTGACGCGCGACCGGCAACCGGTGAGAACCCGAGCCGCTCCCGCCACCCTGCCGGACGGCGTGATGATCGAGCAGTCCGGCGCGCCCTGGCTGATCTGGCAAGGCCGCCGCCATCTCTGGCGCTTCGAGGGCTATGGCGACAGCGCGCCGTTGGACGAAGGCGAGGTGACGGTTCTCACACCCGCGCAGACCCTCGCAGCCCTCCGCCATGGCTACGCGCCCGTCTTGCATCCAACGCTGCGCGCCTGACGCCTCATCCGGCGGAGCGTCCTTGAACGGTCGCCGGACCCCCTTACGAAAATTCCTCGCGGAGAGGCCGTGAAGGCCTTGCGCGTGACGAAATCAAATGTCCGTTATGCCGCTCAACTTTTCAGATCGGATGGCGGAGCCAATCCATGACCAAAAACCAGAAGAAGGCGCTGCGCCGCATCGCCATCGCCTTGCCCGTGGTGGCGCTGCTCCTGTGGTTCGTGCCCTGGCTGACGCTGTTCTGGCTCGTCTGCGGCGTGATCGACGTGGCGCGCAACAAGGGCAAGAACCAGCTTCTGATCAGCCGCTACTTCATGGGCAACGGCATTCTGACCTGGCTGCTCTCGCCCTTCAACCTGTTGGTGGACCTTCTCAGCCACCGCAACCCCGGCATCTATACGCTGGAGGATTTCCCGGCCGAATGGCGCGAGGAGATCGAGACCGTGCTGAACACGTTCCGCACCCGGCGCGACGAGATCACCGGCGAGATCGACGCCAAGTTCCATGACGGGCGGCGCGGCATGTATGTCTATCGCTGGTACGGCAAGAAGAATATCGACACGGTTCCCGAATTCAATCGCGAGTTCAAATACGTCAAGACGATCGCGGTCTCGGTCTTTTCGGGCAAGGAATCCACCACCTGGCATTACGGCCCGCTGCGCCTGACGCTGCGCGTGCTTCTCAACCTCAAGCCGGCCGACAGCGACCGCGTCTTCATCGAGTGCAACGGCCAGCGCCATCTCTGGCGCGACAACCCGCTCTACATTTTCGATGACACGCTGTTCCATCGCTCGGTGAACGAAGTGGACGCGCGGCGCTACAATGTCTTCATGGACGTGATCCGCCCGACCCCGGTGCCGGGCTTCCTCGGCGCGCTCCTGTCCGGCGTGTCGATGATCGCCGACCAGATGAAGTCCATGTTCTACAAGAACTGGCGCATGATCGGAAACCGCCCCGCCGCCAACGCCAAGGGCTGACCTCAGCTTCATCGAGACGGCCGAAACCCGTGCGCATTGCCTGCGCGCGGGTTTCCTTTTGTCCGCGAACCGGGCATCTCCAGCCCGCCTGATATCGCCGCTCCGCGATCGGCCGGGATTGTCTTGGTCCTGTCATGAAACGCGCCGACATTCCGCGCCACGACGAACCGGGTGCCTCATGGACTATTTCCGACGCTTTACCTTCCTTTTCGCCACGCCTTCCTTCGACGCCAACGACCTCGAAGGGGCCCGCTTCAATCAGATCGTGGCGGAAATCGAGCATTCCGGTTTCGAGGTGGTGCGGGCGCGCAGTCTGGAAGACGCCGAAATCTCGGTGCAGACGGACGCCGCCATCGGCTGCATGATCGTCGACTGGGGCAAGAAGGGGCTGGAGGGCAAGACGGCCGCCCTGATCAACCTGATGCGCCGGCGCGGGCTCGACTTCCCGATTATCCTCCTCATCCGCCGCAAGCGCTTCGAGGACGTGCCGGTCGAGGTTCTCGACTTCATCGACGGCTATGTCTTCCTGTCGGAGGAAACCCCGGCCTTTATCGCCAAGAACCTCATCAGCCGCCTGAAGCAATATGCCGAAACGCTGAAGACGCCCTTCTTCGGCGCGCTGGTGGACTATGCCGAAGAGGGCAACCAGCTCTGGACCTGTCCGGGCCATAATGGCGGCGTCTTCTACAGCCGCTCGCCGATCGGGCGCGTGTTCATGGAGCATCTCGGCGAAGCCGTGTTCCGCGACGATCTCGACAATTCGGTTCTCGATCTCGGCGACCTCCTGACCCATGAGGGGCCGGCGCTCGCCGCGCAGAAGGAAGCGGCGAAGATTTTCGGCGCCGAGAAGACCTATTTCGTGCTGAACGGCACCTCCACCTCCAACAAGGTGGCGCTGGCGGCATTGGTCACGGACGGCGATCTCGTCCTGTTCGACCGCAACAATCACAAGGCGGCCCATCACGGCGCGCTTCTGATCTCGGGCGGCATTCCCGTCTATATCCCGACCGCGCGCAACTCCTACGGGCTGATCGGCCCGATGGACTATGCCTCGCTGGACGAGGCGGCGCTGCGTGAGCGCATCCGCACGCACCCGCTCGTCAAGGACCCCGAGGCCTGGAAGAAGCCCCGCCCCTTCCGCGTCGCCGTGGTGGAACAGTGCACCTATGACGGCACGATCCACAATGCCGAGATGATCCTGAAGTCGATCGGGCATCTGTGCGAATACATTCTCTTCGACGAGGCCTGGGCGGGCTTCATGAAGTTCCACCCTCTCTATGCCGGGCGCTTCGCCATGGGCTTGGGCGAACTCGGGCCGGACGCGCCGGGCATCATCGCCACCCAGTCCACCCACAAGCAGCTGGCGAGCTTCAGCCAGGCCTCGCAAATTCATATCAAGGACCGGCACATCAAGGGCCAGAAGCGCCGCGTGGAGCATCGTCGCTTCAACGAAAGCTTCATGCAGCACGCCTCCACCTCGCCCTTCTATCCGCTCTTCGCCTCGCTGGACGTCGGCGCGCAGATGATGAAGGGCCGCTCGGGCGAAGTGCTCTGGGACGACACGATCCGCTTGGGCATCGAGCTGCGCAAGAAGATCCGCGCCGTGCGCCGCGAGTTCGAGGAAAAGGAACAGCGGCCCGACCGTCGCTGGTTCTTCGAGCCCTTCGTGCCCGACACGGTGGCGATCCCCGATGCCGCGCGCCCCGGCGCGGTGCATAACGTGCCCTGGGAAAGCGTCTCGACCGACCAGCTCGCCACCAACCCGGCCTTCTGGCACCTGACGCCGGATGCGCGCTGGCACGGCTTTGAGGGCATGGAGCCGGGCTTCGCCATGACCGATCCCAACAAGCTGGTGCTCTTGACGCCCGGCTTCGACGGGTCCAACGGCACCTATAGCGAGCACGGCATCCCCGCGCCGATCGTCGCGCAATATCTGCGCGAAAACCGCATCGTGGCGGAAAAGAACGATCTCAACTCGCTTCTCTTCCTGCTGACGCCGGGCGTCGAGGCCTCCAAGGCCGGCACGCTGATTTCGGGCCTCGTCGCCTTCAAGCGGCTGCACGACGAGAACGCGCCCCTGGAAGAGGTGATCCCCGAATTCGCCCGCCGCCGCGCGGCGCGCTATGCGGGCGTGCGGGTGCGCGATCTCTGTGCGGCCATGCATCGCTTCTTCCGCACGGCCAATGTCAGCGCGCTCCAGGCGCTGCAGTTCTCGGCGGGCCACCTGCCCGACATCGCCATGTCGCCGCACGATGCCGCGCGCTGCCTCGTGCGCAACGACGTGGATTATCTGCCGATCGGCGAGATCGAAGGGCGCATCGCCACGACCCCCTTCGTGGTCTATCCGCCCGGCATCGCCACGATCGTACCCGGCGAGCGGCTCAACGAGCGCTCGCGCCCGATGATCGACTATCTCAAGATGTTCGAGGCCTCGTTCAACACGTTCCCCGGCTTCGAGGTCGAAATCCAGGGCGTCTATCGCGAAGTGGATGAATCGGGCCGCGTCCGGCTCTATACCTACGTCGTGGCCGAGTAGAGCGTGGGGTTTCGAGTTCGTTGATGACCGGAGAAAACGACGTCACCATCCGCCCCTCGCGCGATGGTGACGTGGAAGCCATGCTGGCGATCTATCGCCGGCATATCCATCGCGGTGTCGAGGCGGGTCTGGAG
>NZ_BBWM01000012.1:0-14603 GCF_001463805.1 Aureimonas sp. D3
ACGCCGGAGCCCGACGACCTGCGCGACCGCCGCAAGAACCTCAAAAGCCGCCGGCTTCCCCATCTCGTGGCGACCAGGGCCGACGAGGTGGTGGGCTATGCCTATGTCGTGCCCTTTCGCAAGCGCCCGGCCTATCGCTACACGGTGAAGCACTCGATCTATGTGCATCATCAGCAGCTCGGCCGCGGCATCGGGCGGCTTCTCATGCGCGGGCTGATCGACGCCTGCGCGGCGGCGGGCTTCCGGCAGATGATCGGCTATATCGACTCCGACAACACGGCCTCGCTGGCGCTTCATACGAGCTTCGACTTCCAGCGCGTCGGCCATCTGCCGGCGGTCGCCTATCGCTACGGGCGCTGGGCCGACAGCGTGATGGTGCAGCGCTCGCTCGGCACGGGCTCCACCACGCCTCCGCCGCCCCTGCCGCTTTCGACGCGCCGATAGGGAAGGCAGGGCTGAGACCAAAGAGCCTGAGAGCCGGGAAGGCACATCCGGACTGAGGGCTCCGCGTTCCCGCCCGGCCTCAGCGCGACTGGCTCTTCAGATAGGCGATGAGATCGGCCCGCTCCAACGGGTCCGCCATGCCCGGATAGTTCATCTTGGTGCCCGGCGCGAAGCGGCTCGGGCTGGCGAGCCAGGCATCCATGGCCGCATCGGTCCAGTCGCCGCCGACCGAGCGCAGGGCCGCCGTATAGCCATAGCGTTGCAGCCGATGGCCGATCGGCGCGCCCATCACACCGTGAAGATTGGGACCGGCCAGGTCCGGCCCGCCACGTCCGATCGTGTGGCAGGCGGAACAAGGGCCATAGAGCGAAGCGCCGGCAGCCGGGTCGGCTATCGCCATGCGCTGCTCCAGCGTCGGATCGGGGCCAAGCTGGCTGCGCCGCGCCTCGCGGTTGCCGTCGCCGCAGGCCCCGAGCGCTGGTAGCAGCCATGCAAGAAGGCCGAGACGCCGCGACATCCCCCCACATGCGCGCCATAGCTCCCTGATCGCCGTCACAAATTGCCTCCGCTCATGGCGTGCATATCCTCAGACAAGACTTCGCGACTGTTGTTGTAGATCAGCCGGTTTGAGAAAAAACATAGGCTTCGACGCCGAACAGTTAAGTTTGACGCATCTTTCGCAAGCTTAAATTAAAGCGCATCACAGAGCCTGATCGTCGAGATTGATGGAGATGCTCGATGAAAGATTTGTCCAACTATACGCTGACCTTCAGCGACGAGTTCGACAGCCGCAGCATCTCGCAAAACGGTGGCGGAACGACCTGGGCCGACATTCGCCCTGAATGGCGCTTCGACGCCAATTCCGACATCGGCTTCGGCCGCTCGTCCTTCGTGGACGCCGCGTCGGGCTACGACCCGTTCAAGGTGCAGGACGGCGTCCTCACCATCACCGCCGTCCCCGACCGCACGCCTTACGGAATGCCCGGAAGCTGGGAGTCCGGCCTCATCCACACGCGCGGCTCGTTTCAGCAGACCTATGGCTATTTCGAGATGCGGGCGGACTTCTCCGAGGCCAAGGGCGCATGGGACGCATTCTGGCTTCTGCCGACGCAGCAGATCAACCAGGGCAAGAATGGCGGGTGGCAAGAGCTCGACATCGTCGAGCACTACGGCAACAACCCGAACGGCGTCTATCGCTGGCTCCATACGACCGACGCCCATGCCGACCCCAACGCCGATCTTCAGGTCTATAGTGAGCATGCCGGCATCACGACGGGCTTCCACACCTACGGGATGGACTGGCAGGCCGACACGATCAGCTTCTATTTCGACGGGCAGCTCGTCGGCACCAAGGCGACCCCGAGCGACATGCACGGGCCGATGTTCATTCTGGCCAATCTCGCCATGGAAAATGGCGCCGATCCTTCCGCCCCGCCCGCCGAAATGAAGATCGACTATATCCGCGCCTATGCGGAACAGCCTGCGGTCGTCACCCCTCCCCCCGAGCCCGTCAACATCGTCACCGGCACGGCCGGAAACGACACATTGCGCGGCACGAGCGGCCGCGACCGGCTGATCGGCGGTGAGGGTTCCGATACGCTGATCGGCGGCAAGGGCGCCGACGAGCTGATCGGCGGCGACGGGCAGGACACGGCCTCCTATGCCAACGCGCAGCAGGGCGTTACCGCGAGCCTTCTCGATCCCTCCAAGAACACGGGCGACGCGGCGGGCGACACCTATTCCTCGATCGAACGCCTGATCGGCAGCGACTACAACGACACGCTGGAAGGCGATGCCGGCGACAATATCCTGAATGGTGGCAAAGGCGCCGACCGCATGATCGGCGGCGGGGGCAACGATGTCTATTTCGTCGAGAACACCTGGGACATCGTGATCGAGGCGGCCAAGGGCGGCAACGATCTCGTCATCACCACGACGAGTTACAAACTGGCTGCGGGCCAGGAAATCGAGACCCTGCGCAGCGCCGAAGGCAGCGGCAGCCTGACGCTGACCGGCAACGAGATCGACAATTACCTCTATGCCAACGAGAGCGCGACCAAGCTCTATGGCGGCCTCGGGCGCGATGTCCTGGTCGGCGGCAAGGGCGACGACTGGCTGTCCGGCGACGCGGGTTCGGATCGCCTGACGGGGGGCGCGGGCCGCGACACGTTCGTCTTCTCCACCGCGCCGCGCGCGGGCGAATACGACGTGATCACCGATTTCAACGTGGTGGACGACCGGATCGCCCTCTCGCTCGCAGCCTTCGGCAAGGCCGGCGCCGCCCCCGGCGCGCTCGACCCGTCCGCCTTCTACGTCGGCACAGGCAACACGGCGCACGCGGCCTCCGACCGCATCATCTACAATTCCAAGACGGGCGATCTCTTCTACGACGCCGACGGCACCGGCCCCGACGCCGCCATCCGCTTCGCCCAAACACAGCCCGGCCTCGCCCTCACGGCAGACGACTTCTTTCTGATCGGTTGAGGATCGTCCATCGGCCGGAAGGCCCCAGAGAGATACCCAGATGTTCCTCTGGAGTCCCGTTGAGACCGATCGCGTTGTGTCGGAGTCGACTGAACGATCGCGACACCACAATCGCGCCCTTCCAGCTCACAACCAGACGCATTGGTTTTATGTTGCAGAGCAAAACATATAATGTTTATTTGATGGAGAATTGATCGAGTCCAACGTCTGACGGCCAGGTATTCCTTATGCAAGATGGAACGGCCGGAGCGGCATCGTTCAGCCGCGAACTTCATGGGGCGAGAGGCTTGTTTGCCTTTCTCGTCTTCGTGTTTCACGTCCAGAATTCAGGTCTGACGCCGCTTTTCGGTTCGGAACGTCTCTCGTCTTGGCTTGCGCCGCTGGTCTTCGGCGTCGAGCTCTTCTTCGCTTTGAGCGGCTTCGTCATTGTTGGCACGCTTGCGCGGGCCAGTCGCCCTTGGTTCTTCCTGATCGATCGGCTGACGCGCATCTACCCCGTGCTTTGGGTGGGCGTTCTGACCGTTGTCGCCCTATCGCTTCTCAGCGGCCGCGAAGCGCCGTCCACTTATCAAGGCTGGACGCTGGCACTCTATACGCTCGCAAACATGGCGGGCCTACCCAATCTCATCCCCGTCCCCCTGTTTCTTGCCCCGGCTTGGACACTGAGCTACGAGCTCTGCTTCTACATCCTGGGTTCGATCTATCTGGTGGCGCGTCGAAGATGGGCGATGAATCTGTTCCCGCTTCTTCTGGTTCTCAGCTTGCCCATCATCAACACGCATCCTCGGACGCTGTTTTTCTTGAGCGGAATTCTGGTGGCGACCGGATATGGGCGCTTCCTGCGCATTCCCGGGATCGAGAAGATGCCGGCTCTCGCGCTGCTCGTCTTCTTGTGGAGCTGGAGTTCCGCCTGGACTTACTACATCGAGGCTCTGCAGCCTCCCTTTTATACTCTGGTCGGCTGGATGACCGATCCTCATATCCTCTACGTCGTTATTGCTTTCGCTTCGGCCACTTTGTTTCTGGATGCACTTGTACGAGGCGTGGGATGGGAGTCGACGTTTCTGCGCTCGCGGCTGGCGTTGTATTTCGGCACGATCAGCTACAGCTTCTACCTTTGGCATCCCGTGGTCATGGCCCTCGTCAAGGCCGGTCTGAAGGGAACAGCACTCCTCGCCATCGCGGGAAGCTTATCGCAGCTTCTTCTCTTCGTGGCTGCCTTGCCACCGTCGATTGTCGTTGCCCATGCCAGCCAACGCTGGCTGGAGCGCGACCTGACGCATTTCATCCGCAGCAAACTTCGCCGCGAGGCCCAAGTGTCCGCCCGTCCCGTCCAAGCAGAAGCCATCTAAGGCTCGACCTCCGGCCGATTGCAAAGCGCATGAAGACGCTTGGTGATCCCAGTTGGATTCGAACCAACGACCCCCAGATTAGGAATCTGGTGCTCTATCCTGCTGAGCTATGGGACCCTGCGTGCGTTATAGCGGAGGGGGAGCGGTTGGCCAAGGGTGGCGGGGTGGTTTCAGCGGCGGGTCGGGTCGGCTTGCAGGAGAAGGATGGTGCGTCCTCCTTCGAGGCCGATGCGGATGGGGCCGGTGGCTTCATTGGACTGGGTGAGGATCGAGGCGAAGGGCACGTCGACGCGGGTCAGCGGGAAGCGCGCGCCCTCGATCGACAGACCGTTGAGATCGGAGAATTTCAGAAGCGAGAACTGAGCGCCGGGGGCTGCCGGCACGTCCTGCCAGCCGGGGCGCAGCGGCAGGGCGCGCTCGATACCGTCGAAGAGTTCGATGGTGAGGCCGGCCTCCGCCTCGCGCAGGGCGATCACGAGATGCGAGAAGGCGTGGTCGCTGCGCCCGCCCAGCGCACCGACCAGAAGCAGATCGTGCCCTCCCCTCGCCTTGGCGGCGTCGATGGCGAGTTCCCCGTCCGTCCGGTCCTTGTCCCGCGGGAAGGTCTCGCGGGGAATGGAAAGACCACGTAGGGCGAACGGCAGCTCGGACGGAGCGGAATCGAAATCGCCGATCCAGAGTTCGGGAAAGAGGCCCAGCGCGGCGGCATGTTCGATGCCGCCATCGGCCGCGATGACGCGCCGGCCCGCAAGGGCCTCGCGAAGCTCGGAGTTCGGCGCGATCGGCCCGGCGAGAAGAATGGCAAAGCGACTCATATGGGTCTGCATAGGGCGCAAGCGGCCGGGATGCCAGTGGACGAATCGAGCCCTCCCTTGCCGCCTCTCTACGCAACCTCTAGATAAAAGGCGCTCACACGGGGTGCCCTTCCAGGGGCTGAGAGGCGACGCGCCAACCCGATGAACCTGATCCGGCTCGTACCGGCGGAGGGATGGGGAGCGCCGGGGCCACGGCCCCAGCCCGTCCCGTTCGTTCGAACTTATGGAGAACGGGATGTCTCACCTCAGTTCAGAACCGGGGACAGAACCTTGCGGCGGAGGAGCGGCGAGGGATTTGCGTTGCGGACTAGGCGCCGAGCGGAGCCGATGCAGTGCAAGGTCGAGCATCGGCAACGACGTCCGGCAGCGGAAGGCCCAAGCGGACCGACCCGCAGGGCTCTGGCCCCGGTTCTTAGAGCCGGGGACAGAACTCTGCGGCGGAAAGCCGGCGAGGGACTTGCGTTTCCGACGAGGCGCCGAGCGCAGACGATGCAGCGCATCGGCGAGCATCGGCAACGATGATCGGGGGCGCAAGGACCCGGCGGATCGACCCGCAGGGTTTTGGCCCCGGCTCTTAGCCGGTCTCTGCCTCACGCTGGCTCTGTCGGCGGCGTCTAGCGCCTTCGCACAGGATGGCGCCAAGCCCGTTCTCACCGTCTATACCTATGAAAGCTTCGTGCCGGATTGGGGGCCGGGGCCGAAGGTGAAGACCGCGTTCGAGGCCGAGTGCGGCTGCGAGTTGCGCTTTGTCGGGCTGGAGGATGGCGTCGCCATTCTCAACCGGCTGAAGCTCGAGGGCGAGACGACGCAGGCCGATGTCGCGCTGGGTCTCACGGCCGAACTCGTGCCGGAATTCAAGAAGACGGGTCTGTTCGCGCCGTCGAATGTCGATCTGTCGCCGCTCGCCATTCCCGGCGGCTTTTCGGACGATGTCTTCGTTCCCTTCGACTATTCCTATCTCGCCTTCGTCTATGACACGCAAAGCGTGAAGACGCCGCCGACGAGCCTCGACGAATTGGTGAACGGCGATCCCGACCAGAAGATCGCGATCGAGGACCCGCGCACCTCCACGCCCGGCCTCGGGTTTCTGCTCTGGATGAAAGCCGTCTATGGCGATCAGGCCGAGGAGAAATGGCGCACGCTCTCGCGCCGCATCCTGACGGTGACGCCCGGTTGGAGCGAGGCCTATGGACTTTTCACCAAGGGCGAGGTGCCGATCGTCCTGTCCTACACGACGTCCCCGGCCTATCATCAGATCGAGGAGGGCACCGATCGCTATAAGGCGGCGAGCTTTTCCGAAGGGCATTATCTTCAAGTCGAACTCGCCGGGCGGCTGCGCACGTCGAAGCATCCCGAACTCGCCCAGCGCTTTCTCGCCTTCATGCTGACGCCGGCTTTCCAGAAGCTGATCCCGACCGGGAACTGGGCCCTGCCCGCCACCAAACCGGCCGAGCCCCTGCCGGCGGCGTTCGAGACGCTGGTGCAGCCCACCAAGCCTTTGGCGATCGATGCCGAGACGGTGGCCGCGCAGCGCGAGACCTGGACGAGCGAATGGCTTCGCGCGCTCGGCCGCTGAGCGGAACGAGCGCCGGCGCGATGGTGCCCGAACTCCTTCGCGTTGCCACGCGGGGCAAGAGACCGGCATGAGCGACGCGACACCGAGCGGCGCACTTTTTCTGTCCCGAGCCGAGCAAGGGCGGCGGCGCGGCGCAGCCCTTGCGGCGCTCGCGCTGGTGCTGATCTTTCTGTTCGCGCCATTTCTGGTGCTCGGCGTCTCCTCGCAGAGCACTGGAACGGCACTATCGAGCCTGGCGGATTCCTATCTTCTGGGCGTCATCGGCTTCACGCTGTTTCAGGCCCTTCTCTCGACGCTTCTGTCGCTGCTCTTCGGCGTTCCGCTGGCGCTGGCGCTGCATCGAAGCCGCCTGCCGGGGCGCGCCCTTGTCCTGCGCCTGTTTCTTCTGCCGCAGGCGCTGCCGACGCTGGTCGGGGCGCTCGGCCTCGTCACCGTATTCGGTCGCAACGGCGCGCTGGCTGACGCCTTCGTGTTTCTAGGCCTGCCCCGCCCATCCATCTATGGGTTGACCGGCATTCTCATCGCGCATGTCTTCTTCAATATGCCGCTGGTGGCGCGGGTGGCCTTGGGCGGGCTTCAGAGCGTGCCGGCGGAAAGCTGGAAGCTGGCCGGCCAGTTGGCGCTCTCGCCGCTCGCCGTGTTTCGGCTGTTGGAAGCGCCGGCGCTGCGCGCCGTCCTGCCCGGCGCGGCGGCGCTGGTCTTCATGCTGTGCTTCACGAGCTTCACGCTGGTCCTGGTGCTCGGCGGTGGACCGGCCGCGACGACGCTTCAGGTCGCGATCTACCAGTCGCTGCGCTATGACTTCGCGCCCGATCGCGCGCTGGCCTTGACGCTCGCGCAAATCACGCTCGTCAGCCTGTTCCTGCTGCCGACCCTTCTCGCCCGCTCTCCCGCAGCCTCCAGCGCCTTCAGCCTCGGTGCGACGCAGCGCCGGTTCGATCCGCGTTCGCCCTGGCGCACCGGTTTCGATGCGCTGGTGCTGGCAATCGGCCTTCTGTTTCTGCTCTCGCCTTTCGCGGCCATTCTCCAGAGCGGCTTGCGCGCCGATCTTGGCAAGCTCGTTTCCGATCCGATGGTGCATCGCGCTGCGCTGACCAGCTTCGGCATCGCGGTGGCGGCGACCGCGCTCGGCCTTGTGCTGTCGCTGGCATTGGTTCTCTCGTCCGGCCTGACGGGCCTGCCACGTCTCGTTATCAGGCTGGTGCCGGCGCTTGGCCTCGTCGTGCCGCCCATCCTCGTCGGCGCGGGCTGGTTTCTGGCATTACGCCTGACGGGCGATGTCGCGCGCCTTGCGCCCGCCGTCGCGGTGCTGGCCAACGCCATGGCGATCCTGCCCTTTGCTACGCGCATTCTCGCGCCCGAGGCGGAGGCCGCCGCACGGCGCGGTGGGCGGCTCGCTGCCAGCCTCGGCCTATCCGGCTGGGCGCGGCTGCGCCATGTGGAACTGGCCTCGCTCGGCCGCCCGCTCGCGCTCTCGGCGTCCTTCGGCCTGGCCTTGGCGCTGGGCGATCTCGGCGCGGTCGCGCTGTTCGGCAACCAGGATTTCGTGACATTGCCGACGCTGCTTCTCCAGCGCATGGGCTCCTATCGCTCGACCGATGCGGAAGGCCTCGCGCTTCTTCTGGGTGCGCTGTGTCTCCTTCTCATTCTCGCGGCCGAGCTTCTCGCCGGGCGGGGCTTGCGCGAAAGGGTGCCGGAATGAACGCGATCGAACTCTCCGGCCTGACCCATCGCTATGAAGGCGCCGAGATGCGCTTCGATCTCCATGTGCCCGAGGGCGAATGGCTGGCGCTGATCGGCCCGTCCGGCGCAGGCAAATCGACGCTGCTCGATCTTGTCGCCGGGTTTCTCTTGCCCGAAGGGGGCACGCTGCGGCTTCTGGGTGAGGACTATACCAAGGCCGAGCCCGCAGCGCGGCCGATCGGCATGATGTTTCAGGACAACAATCTCTTCGCCCATCTGACAGCGGAGGAGAATATCGCCATCGGGCTGGAGCCGCGCGCCCGCTTCAGCCACGCGGCCCGCCTGCAAGCCCGCGAAGCCCTCGCTGCGATTGGGCTAGAAGACCTCGCGAACCGTCGCCCGGCGGAGATGTCGGGCGGCGAGCGGCAGCGCGTCGCGCTCGCGCGCCTCTTCCTGCGCGAACGCCCGATCCTGCTTCTGGACGAGCCTTTTGCCGCCCTCGGCCCAGCCCTGCGCCAAGACATGCTGGCGCTGGTTGCAGCCCTGCGTGAGCGCGCGGCCGCGCCACCAACCATCGTCATGGTGACGCATCACCCGGAGGACGCGCGCGGTTTTGCCGATCGCATCGCCTTTCTGGACGTGGGGCGCATTCATCTGACCGGAACGGTCGAGCATATCCTGGACCATGAGCAGGATCCCCGCCTTCGCGCCTATCTCGGGCAGGCGCCTCGGGTCACGGGATCGTAATTTGGTCCTTTTCCCCGTGCATCGCCAAAAGCGAAGAAACGATGTCGTTTTGAAATTCTGTGTGACGCATCAACCCTTTCGCAGCGCGGTCGGTTTCGGGTAGATCAAGCCGGACTCGCAGGGAAGTTACCGTAGGGAATCGTCGGCCATGGTGCATGAGATTTCGCCGCTCGGCGTCGCACGAACCAGCTCGCTGGTTCGTCGCGCGCTCAAGGGGGCGATGGTCGCATGGCCGATCGCGCTTCTCGCCGGCTGTACCACGCTCGGCGCCGGGCTGGAGGAAGCCGCGATCAGCCCCGACGTTCAGTCGGGCTACCTGCCGGGGCAGAGCCGCCAACCCGTGTCCTTCGATGCGGTGCAGTCCTCCGACCCGCAATCCACCATCGGCAAGTCGCAGCATCCCAAGATTCTCGCGGCCTATGGCGGGGCCTATTCCGACCCGAAGCTGGAGCTGATGCTGGCCGGCATCGTCGGCAAGCTCGCCGCCGTGTCGGAAGATCCCAACCGCGCCTATCGCATCACGGTTCTGAACTCGCCGAATATCAACGCCTTCGCGCTGCCGGGCGGCTTTCTCTATGTGACGCGCGGTCTGCTGGCGCTCGCCAACGATTCGGCCGAGGTCGCGGCCGTTCTGGCGCATGAGATGGGCCATGTGCGCGCCAATCACGGCATCGAGCGCCAGCAGCGCGAGGAAGCGGCGGAACTCGCCGGGCGCGTCGTGTCCGAAGTCCTGTCGAGCGACACGGCGGCGCGCGCGGCCCTGGCGCGCGGGCGGCTGAACCTCGCCAGCTTTTCGCGCAATCAGGAGCTTCAGGCCGATGCCATGGGCATCAAGCAGACGGGGGACGCGGGCTACGACCCCTATGCTGCCGCCCGCTTCCTGAAGACGATGGACACGTTCTCCAATTTCCGCAACGCGTTCCAGGCGACCAATCCGCAGCTCGACTTCCTGGCCTCGCACCCGGCCGCGCCGCAGCGCGTGGAACTGGCGCGCCGGCACGCGTCCGCCTTCGGGCCCGAAGGCGTCGGCGTGACGGATCGCAACCGCTATCTGAGCGGCATCGACGGAATGCTGTTTGGCGATACGGCGTCCGAAGGCTATGTGCGCGGGCGCACCTTCTACCATCCCGGCCTCGGCATCACCTTCACCGCGCCCGAAGGCTTCATGATCGACAATACGGCGGAAGCCGTTCTGGCGACCGGGCCGGGCGATACGGCCGTGCGCTTCGACGGCATCGCCGTGCCGGAAACCACGAGCCTCACCGATTATATCCAGAGTGGCTGGGTCGGAGGGCTCGATCGGAACTCCATCCGCACCATTCAGGTCAACGGCCTGCCGGCCGTGTCGGCGCAGGCGGCGGGCGGCTCCTATGTCTTCAACGTGACGGTGATCCGCATCGGCGGGCAGGTCTATCGCTTCCTGACCGCGCTTCCGGCCGACTCCTCGGCCAAGCTCGCCGGCATCTCGGGCAGCATCGCCCAGTCCTTCCGCCTCCTGTCCCCGGCCGAGCGCAACAATCTGAAGCCCCTGCGCATCCGCATCGTCACCGCCAGGGCGGGCGACACGGAAGACTCGCTGGCCGAGCGCATCCAGGGCGTCGATCGCAAGGTCGATATGTTCCGCCTCTTGAACGATCTGACGCCCGACAGCGAGATCGACGCAGGCGAGCGCTACAAGATCATCGCGGAATAGATCTATCCATCCGAACGGGTGATCTCCCCTTCCCTCCCCGACGAAGCCGCAACGAAAAAGGCCACCCGAAGGTGGCCTTTTTCGTTTGTGCCTTTGCGAACCGATCAGCTGATGAACGCCGCTTCGTCCGGGTTGGCCTTCAGGAGAGCGATGCGCAGCTTTTCCAGCGCGCGGGTTTCGATCTGGCGCACGCGCTCCTTCGAAATGCCGAGCTTGGAGCCCAAGGCTTCCAGCGTCGCGCCATCGTCCTGCAAACGGCGCTCACGGATGATCTTCAACTCGCGCTCGCTGAGCACGTCCAGCGCGGAGCGTAGCCAGATGACGCGGCGCTCGTCGTCGATCGAGGCGGACACCATCTCGTCCGGCAGCGGGTCGTTGGAGACGAGGAAGTCCTGACGGTCGGCCGAACCGGACTCGTCTTCCATCAGCGGGGCGTTGAGCGAAGAATCGGGGCCGGACAGGCGCGAGTCCATCAAGGCCACATCGCCTTCGGACACTTTCAACGCCGTTGCGATTTCCTTGTACATCTCGGTGCCCGAGAGGCTCTCGCTGCCTTGGCTGAGGCGGGCGCGCAAACGGCGCAGGTTGAAGAAGAGCGCCTTCTGGGCGGAGGACGTGCCGCCGCGCACGATGGACCAGTTGCGCAGGATATAATCTTGAATCGAGGCGCGGATCCACCAGGTCGCGTAAGTCGAGAAACGAACCTCACGCTCGGGCTCGAATCGGGCCGCCGCTTCCAAAAGGCCGACATGGCCTTCCTGGATCAGGTCGTTCATGGCGAGGCCGAAATGGCGGAACTTCGACGCCATGGAAATCACCAACCGCATATGGGCGGAGGTGATCTTGTGAAGGGCTTCCTGATCGTGATGCTCCTTCCAACGCACAGCCAGCTCGTATTCTTCCTCCCGGGCCAGATAGGGGGCGGCCATGGCGGCTTGGATGAGGTGGCGACGCGAGGACTGGGACTTCATGATGGAACCTTCCGGAAACGTCGATAACACAATCACATCAAGCCAGATGGGATGTTCCTCCCATGGGCTCTCTGAGTGTGAAACGCGCGGTTCCGACGAAGGTTCCGGTAGCCGGAAACTTTTTTGGAAGAGATAGCGCTTTTTTTTCGAGATCAAGAGCGAGGGAAAAAGGGAGGAGCAGGGCTCGACTCCGCTGTCCTTGTCTCTAGCAAATTCACCGCGATAAAGAAAGCCGGCCAGAGAACTGGCCGGCTTTTCAGCATAGTCCGATCGGGAGGAGAGGAGCGGCGATTACGCGGCCTCTTCCTGCTCGGCGTCCACGCCGGTATCCTCTTCGTCCTCTTCGAGCACCTTGGCGGTGCGCTTGGGGCCCTTGTTGAGGTTGGTCTCGATCAGGCGAACGGCTTCGGTCTCGCTGACCTCGTTCACGGCGGCAAGTTCGCGCGCCATGCGGCCGAGAGCGGCTTCATAGAGCTGGCGTTCGGAATAGGACTGCTCGGGCTGGGAGTCGGCCCGGTACAGATCGCGAACCACCTCGGCGATGGCGATGAGATCGCCCGAGTTGATCTTCGCATCATATTCCTGCGCGCGGCGGCTCCACATGGTGCGCTTCACGCGGGCGCGGCCCTGCACGACCTTCAGGGCGCGCTCAACGAAATCCGTTTCGGACAGTTTGCGCATACCAACCTGCTCAGCCTTGGCGACCGGCACCTTGAGACGCATCTTGTCCTTCTCGAAGTCGATCACGAAGAGTTCGAGCTTCATGCCCGCGACCACCTGCTCTTCGATCGCAACGATCTGACCCACGCCATGCGCGGGATAGACGATGCTTTCGCCGGTCTTGAAACCCTGACGCTGGGAGGTCTTCTTCTGATTGCTCATACGCTGGTAAACTCCCTGTTGTGCAGAGCGACGAAGGCCGCTATGCACGGCACGACCGAGCGGTCGCGAACTGAGCGTGCCGGTCCGGAATGGGCCGGGCAGTCTGGAACCTCGGTGGACCAACCGCCACGACCACACCAAGGACAGCCGCACGCAAGCGGCGATCGATAAGACGGGTCGTGCGGGAAAACCTTCCGGAAGCGCCGTAAGCCTCGGCCAAGCGGGTCTGCTCGACGTCGACATTCGACTGTTGCAGAAATAATACCTTCTTCCGTTCAAAATTTCAACTGAAATGCGCACGTCAAAGCATGGCCGCGCGCCCTCCCCTGCATTTTCTGCAAGAGGGGCCCGCAGCCGCTCAATCAGTTGAGACGGGCGAACGGGTCTGCCGCCGGATCGAACGGTCGGCCATGGCTCCCACTTCAACCGGCGGCGCTGGCGAAGCGAGGTGAACGAGAACCACGCTAGAAGGAGATGGCGCGGGGATCAAGCACCATCTGCCATTTCAGTATCAGGGCACGTCGGCATGATACCGACATTGCGTCACGAGGCGGCGAGCCCATCGCGCCGCCGCCCTTGCATCCGCTTCGGCCCGCCATGCGGCCGAAGGTCTCGATCGGCGAGCGTTCAGTCGCCCTGGCCGGGGGCGGTGGAGAAGAACTTCTCCAGCTTGCCGTCCACGCCGTCCATATCCTTGGCATCAGCCGGAGGATCGCGCTTCACGGTGATGTTGGGCCACTGCGTGGCATAATCGGCGTTCAGCTTCAGCCACTTGTCGAGCTGCGGCTCGGTATCGGGCTTGATGGCCTCGGCGGGGCATTCGGGTTCGCAGACGCCGCAATCGATGCATTCGTCGGGATGGATGACCAGCATGTTCTCGCCTTCGTAGAAGCAGTCCACCGGACAGACTTCCACGCAGTCCATGTACTTGCAGCGAATGCAGTTGTCGGTGACGACATAGGTCATGGCATGTTCCCGGAACTTCCGCGTCCAAGCCGCGTCGGCGGGAGCCTGACCCGGACTGAACGCTCTCAAGAGACGAAAGCGACGATGCCGCGCCCAGGGGCGAGGCGTATCGCAAAGGCGCAGGATCGACCGCGCCCGGTTGGCTGCGGAGTTAGCCCCTCACACCCCGACTGGCAAGGGCATCGCAATGCTTATTGCGGTCGCAAATCGGAACGTTCTTCCAGCTGACGTGTCGATCCACCGGATCGGAGCGAGCGCACGGACAGACCATGTGAGACGAGACGTTTTGATCTAGCGCACGGGCAGCTCATCGACATCCGCCTCATCGAACGCGGATTCGTCGAGTTCGGAGAGATCGAGCGGCGCGGCCCCGCGCTGGGCCGGCGGCGTCAGGTCTTCGAAAAGCCGGGCGGCCTCGCTGGCCGGCCCCCGGCGCAAGCCGGGATCGAGCACCCTCAGCACCCGAACCCGCTCATGCACGGAAATGGTCAGGACATCGCCGGGGCGCACGATGCGCGCGGCATGGCCGACCTTCTCGCGATTGACCCGCACCGCACCCGATAGCGCGAGTTTCTGGGCCAGAGAGCGGGATTTGACGACGCGCGCGAAAAACAGCCACTTGTCGATGCGCTGTTCTCCGCCTGCCGCCATATGCCCTCCGGCCTTCTTACTTCAGCTTGTCCTTCAGCGCCGCGAGCTTGGCGAAGGGGCTATCGGGATCGATCGGCTTCGGCTTGTCGGGGCGGCGCTGCTCCGCACTGACGCTCCGCGAAGCATCGCGCTCGGGCTTGGCGTGAGGCTTGCCCCCGCGCGGACCGCCGAAGCGCTCCTCGCGCTCGCGGCCGCCGTCGCGGCTCTGATGGTCGCGCGAGCCGCCGTCACGACGCTCGCCACCCTTGCCGCCGAAGCGCGCACCGCGCCCTTCGCCACCACCCTGCTCATTGCGCCCCTGCCCGCCACCACGGCCGAAACGCTGGCGGTTGTCGCCGC